>PBLS01000007.1 GCA_002721825.1 Magnetovibrio sp. | reverse complement strand
TATGTCCATCATAAGGGCACTGAGGACCGAAACGTTCTACAGACCAGAGAAGGTGAACCCTGGACATGGACACGTGAGCCTGGGAAAGGACGTGTCTTTTATACCGCTTACGGTCATGACCAAAGAACATGGAGTAATCCAGGATTTCATGACCTTGTTTATCGTGGCCTCTTATGGGCAATCGGTGAAAAAAACAGCAAAGCGTTTCTCTCAACGACACTCCCTAAACTGGTCAGACGCGACGGGGACCTTGTCCCCAATTACGAAAGGCGACCCGAACCAATCAAAGTTCACCGGCCACTCAGTCCAGAACAGTCTCTAAAACACACACAAGTTGCAAACGGAATTGATATTTCACTTTTCGCATCTGAAGAGCTCGGACTTTACAGCGTCATTGAAATTGACTGGGACGAGAGGGGCCGTGCCTGGGTCATCGAGACCCGCGACTACCCGAACGAATTAAAACCGGCTGAACTCGGAAAGGACAGGATCAGGATCCTCGAGGACACGGACGGAGACGGCAAGGCTGATAAAGCCACACTCTTCGCGGACAAGCTATCGATTCCGACCGGAATGTGCTTTGCGAGGGACGGACTCATTGTTCAAATGGCGCCGGATTTTATTTTCCTCAAAGACACTGACGGCGATGACAAAGCGGATGTTAGGGAAACCCTCTTCTCCGGGTGGAGCACGGGAGACACTCATGCGGGACCCTCAAATTTAAAATATGGTTTCGATAACTGGATCTGGGGAGTCATGGGATATGCGGGCTTCAATGGAAAAGTTGGAGGCAAAGACCATCGGTTCGGACAAGGCGTATACAGATTCAAACCGGACGGGTCAGAACTGGAATTTCTTGGAAGAACATCCAATAACACTTGGGGACTGGGATTCTCAGAGAATAATGATGTCTTCATATCCACGGCAAATAACCAGTCCAGCGTCTACATGCCTATAGCAAAGACACATTATGACCGTTTCGATGGGCTCGACCAGCCGAGCCGGTTACCCGGAATCGACGCAAATAAAAAATTCTTCCCAATCACACCTAACGTTCGTCAAGTCGATGTATTTGGCGGATTCACAGCCGCCGCGGGTCATCACCTCTATACGGCAAGGAGTTTCCCGAAAGACTGGTGGAACCGGTCAGCTCTGGTCAATGCTCCGACAGGAAATTTAGTTTATAGGGCTCAGGTCCGTCCGGAAGGATCACATTTCGTGGCAGAGAATGGTTGGAACCTGGTCGCATCGGCCGATGAATGGTTCTCGCCCATTTACTCGGAAGTGGGTCCGGACGGTGCAATATGGATGAGTGACTGGTACAGCTTCCTGATCCAGCACAACCCGACTCCTAACAAGGGAAGGGGCGGGTTTGATGCCAAGAGAGGTCGCGGCAATGCCTTCGAATCACCGCTCCGTGATTATACCCGCACACGAATTTACCGATTCACAGCCAAGGGAGGAAAGCCCAGTGAAAAATTCGACTTATCAAAGAAAAAACCGGAGGATCTACTAAGAGCAATTCAAAGCGACAACATGTTATGGAGAATGCATGCTCAACGTCTCATTGTCGAAAGCGGAAAAGCAGACACATTCGCAGAACCTCTTAAAAATATCATTCTAGCATCAAAGCCTGATGAGATCGGCATAGCGGGCGGAGCAATTCACGCGCTATGGGCGCTTCATGGGCTCGGTAAAGTTGACGCTGAATCAATTCAATCAGGACTCAGTCACAATTCGGCTGGGGCCCGTCGTGCCGCAGCCTCAGTGATCCCTAGAAAAGCAAATTATACAAAGCACCTACTCAAAGCCCTCAATGATCCGGACCATCAGGTCCGGAAGGACGTGCTACTAGCACTCTCTGAAATGCCTCCCTCTGAAGAGGCCGGTAACGCCCTCTTCTCGATGAGAAAAGACAATTTCATCCTGAATGACCGCTGGTTACCGACAGCTTTCCAAATGGCCTGTGCACGTCATGGGGCAGGTTACTTAAAAGCCGCTCTGGCCAAGTCTTCACCAGCCAATGCCACTGCGCCGCCTAAAGCAGTTCAAATTCCCAAAGAGAATCTCATTTTAAATTCAGGCTTTGAAGCCATTGAGGGAACAATGCCAAAGAACTGGAAAGCGCGGAACTATTCCGGTCGCGCAGATCACCGTGTCGTCTCTTCCGGCAGAGGAGGAAAAGGAAATGCCATCATGATTGAATCAGCTCAGGGCGCTGACAGCTCCATTCATTTTGATCTCAAAGTAAAAAAACGCACCACTTATCAACTCAGTGCCTGGATCAAGACGGAAGGTCTTAAAACGGTCCGGGGAGGACGCGGAGCCCAATTAAATATTCATGCCCTGCCCGATCAGCCAAGGACCCGGGCACTCAAAGGTGATAATGACTGGACAAAAGTAACTCTGAAATTCAAAACCGACGATAGAGGAACTATCAGCATTAATTGTCTGTACGGAGGATGGGGGCACGCAACAGGAAAGGCTTACTGGGATGACATTGAACTCATTCAGATCGATGCCGGGCAGGGACCTGACATTAGTGAAGACACCGAATCAATCGTGGCTGCGAATCTGGTCAATAATGCGTCATCGATACAATTATCCTCAACCCTCAATGAAATTATCACCAAGCCAACTGAACTGGGAAACAGGATAAAGAAAATGATCAAGGCACCTGAAGTGGCAGTGAAAGAATCACCGGAGGATGAAATAACATTATCAAAGACCCATCAGATATTAAAACTCAAAGCCATTGAAGGGCTAAAATTCGACAAAATTGTACTCGAAGCAAAATCAGGGAAACCAATAGCGGTCATTGTTTCAAACCCGGACCTGCTCCAACACAACTTTGTAATAGGCAGTCCAGGGTCCCTTGAAAGGATCGGTTCCGCAGCCGATGCACTCATTACGAATCCGAAAGCGATCGAAATGAACTATGTCCCTCAGACAAATGATATTCTCGCAGCGAGTGAATTACTGGATCCGGGTACCATTGCTATAGTGAAGATTGATCCTCTCAAGCCCGGTAAGTACCCTTACGTTTGCACGTTCCCCGGCCATTGGCGAATCATGCAGGGATATCTTGAAGTGAAATGATTACGGGGCCGGTTCAAGGTCCAGAATCGCGATATCTAAAATGGTCCATGCGACTCCATCATATTCGACCTTGTAAGTGGCAAACTCATTAATGATCTGGCTGTGCATCCAGCCGACCATCACATCAACTCTGAGTGGGTGCTGAGGATCTTTGCTCGCTTCTATGACCCACTTCATTGCTGGGCGTCCTTTGATCCACTGAGAATTACTGGATCTGGAATAGAACTTGGCAGCATCCACAACGGTAGGCGTCCTCCCCTTTAAAATGGCAATTATTGACTCCCTGTGAAGAGAATCACTATCAGCAATGCCGTAAGCTGCATAATCAAGATCTCCGAATTTACGATCTTCATCCGGCAAATTATCCATAGCAAATTCCAGAGCCGCTAATTTGGCTCCCAAAAGACCGTCCCTCGGAACCTCTGTAATCTCCCCATTGCCATTCTCGGAAGAAGACCGAAACGTTTGACACCCTGCTATGAGCAATAAGAAAAAAATGAGCCAAGTCCTGTATAAAATGAATGCCATTAGAATATGAAGAACACAATAATCACCTTTAAAAAACACCATAAAGGTGCGGAAAGATACCGATATTTACCTATAATCTTTTTTCGGCCTAATAAATTCACTCTGCACCAGTTATACTACTAACAATCAAAACTTGGCAGAACACCAAGCTAGATCTATTATATAAGTATATAGAAAAGGTATTAAAATTAAAAAAGAGGGCTCATCTCAGATTTAAGGCCATGCAACAACCACCTCAAGACCCCAATCAGCAATTCACTCCTAATCAAAGTCATCAGGGATTCGTTCCTGATGCAGCTTATGCGCCAGCTTCGACCATTGGCGACGAAATCGGATTGGAGCCTCAAGAGTCCATTGAAGATGTAGTTAAAAAAATAGAAAAGCGAAACAAAGCTTTTTCATTGGCAATTTCGATAGGCTTTACCGTCCTCATTGGGGTTATCTTATATTTTTGGGCCATCACTGCATTTCAGGAAGAGGAAATTGAACTTGTTGTTGCGGCGACTCAGGGCGAGAAAGATGCGCAAATTGAAAAAAAGAGCTTTCAGCAAAGCGTCCGCCAAAAGCCTTCGCGTCCATCCTCGAAACCTAGCAGCGCGATATCAGCTAACAAGGCATCACCTATCTCAGTACCATCCATAGAAAACATTGACACTCCTGACTTTGGATCCTCTTTCGGAGACGGGTTCGGTGCCGGAGGGTTCGGTGACGGNATCGGCGGAGGCATTGGCGTTCCTGGNGTNATGAAAGGGCGTTGNAACTCCGCGGACCGGATCGCANGATTACGCAAAGCGGGCGGTAAGGCNTCAATGGACCGTCAGGTACTAGCTGCCCTGCGCTGGCTTAAGACCCAGCAACAGCCAGATGGAAATTGGGGAACCAAATTCCCTGTAGCAATGACCGCCTTTGCTTTACTTGCTTATTCCGGTCACTGCGAAACTGTGGACTCTCCTGAATTCGGTGAGACGGTTAAAAAAGCGATCGGATATCTTGTCACTGTGGCAGAAAAAGGAAAGGGCCGCATGTCCACTTCGAATGACCGTAACCTTTCCTATGAACACGGAATAGCAGTTTATTCTCTTGCAGAGGCTTACTCAATGAACAAGAACGCCCGCAAACCGTTCAAGCGAATCTCTCCTACTCTTAAGAAGGCCGTGCCTGTCATCATCGAAGGACAGACTAACGGTGGNGGNTGGCTCTACTCTTACGGATCGAATGGTACCGGTGACCTGTCCGTTTCAGGCTGGAACGTACAGGCACTCAAAGCTGCACAGTTGACCGGGCTCAAATTCTCAGGACTTGAAACCTCCATGAAAAAGGCGATACGCTACCTCAAAGCTGCCGAAGATCCAAAGGGCACTGATGGTTACTGGAAATATAGAGTCAATGACGGCCAAAAAGGTAAACTCAGTCTGACTGGCGTCGGAGCAGTCTGCGCAAGAATGTTAGGGGCCCCGTCACAACTCGAGGACAAGGCACTTGATCTGATTAATAGCAGATTCCCGAAAAGCTTTCAGCCGAACGCAGTCTATTCATGGTACTATCATTCACAGGCAGCTTTCCANAAACAGGGCAAGCATTGGAAGGATTTTAATAAAACTTATCAGGAAGTAATGTCCAAGGCTCAAAATAAAGACGGTTCATGGCCCGCATCTGCCGGACACGGNCAGGTCGGNCAGGATGGTACNATCTATTCCACGACACTATGTACCCTGATGCTGGAAGTTTACTACCGTTACCTTCCAACCGTTAAGTAGAAATCAATTCATCTACATTATCCCTGACAGGACGACTGGCTACCAAGAGCCAGAACATTGCGACGACGAGTATCGAGGAGAGTCCTATGTGCAGGACCTGAACGACNGGATGCACAGAGACATGCGACATTAAAATCCCAAGTACCATCTGGGCCAAAATAATACCGCAAACTGTCTTGATGCAAATTTGGGCCAGGTCCCCCGTCACTTTTCTCGTTTTAAAGAAAGTCATGGCTCCGAGCGNAAAAATGACCCAAGAAAAACTACGGTGCAGCAAGTAAATCGGTTTCTTTTCCAGCGTCTCATGCCAAACGTCCCTGGGAACATCTTTGAATTTTAATGCAAGTTCATCAGTCACCTCTCTGACCTGAGACCCCATGACGCCTTCAACGATGCAGACGGAAAAAAGGATGAAGAATAATGACCTCAAAGATGTGTTACCATTAAGATTGATCTGAGGCCTCCTTTCACCGCCTCGATAAATAGCATAGACCAAAACACAAAGAAGCATCATTGCTAATGCCATATGCAAAGTAATGACTCCGGGCTTAAGACCGGAACGGACTACGATTGCTCCCATAACAGCATTGGCAAGGACAAGGAACAGAGCAGAGAAAGATGCAATGAATACTGAAGGNCTTTTCCTCAGAAATTGAAAACTAAACAAAAAAGTTCCCAGAGTGAAGAGTCCAACTGGGAGACTCACAAGACGATTGATGAACTCGATCCACACATGAACAGGATTGAATTCCGCAGACAACGTTTCTTTAGTTATTCCGGGATCACGCTTTTGAAATTTAGCAATGTCGAGCCGGTCAAAATCCACTTGTTCCAGACTNGTCGGNGGAATCAGTTCTCCCCAGCAAGTCGGCCAATCAGGACAACCTAAACCGGAACCAGTGACTCTGACTATTGCCCCAACAAATATGAGAAATATCGTCGCCAAAAGAGCCGCAAGAGCCGTTCTCTGGTAAATCGTCATGTGTTATTATCGCTTCAATAAGGTAAAAAGATCTAAAAAATAAGGTAAAAATTCAAAAATCAGTCAAATAATGAATTTAGTTGCTGAAATGATTAAGAAGATTAAATTATTAAAATATATTAATATCTGACCACGGCCCCACATTTTAAGATTGGCAAACGAATCTCGCCAGCTTATCAGGGGATTGCAAAAAGCTCTCTAACTCTAAATAAAACCTATAATTATGACCGATTCGGCAGACAATAAACCAAGTCAGCTCCTCTTTTGGGGCTGTTTCATCGCACTGATCACAACTTCATTCGGATTCATCACAAGGATGTTTCTCTTTGATGATCCAGAAATTGTAAAATTACTTAATCTCGATCCAGCTGAGGTAGGGAAGGCCAAAGGGATACAGATCTGGCCATTTGCTATCAGTATCATCCTTTTCAGCCTCATCATTGATAAGGTCGGATACAAGTTCTCCATGATCTTTGCTGCAGCTTGTCAAATCATCTGGGCAATCATGGGAATCGCAGGATTAGCCATGGCTTATGATGGCAACATTGACGGTGGTTACAAGATGCTATACTGGGGAGGCCTTATCCTTGCCCTTGGTAACGGAACGGTCGAGGCCTTCATTAACCCGGTCGTGGCTACCATGTTCACCAAGGACAAGACCAAGTGGCTGAACATTCTTCACGCGGGATGGCCAGGCGGATTAGTGATAGCTGGAATCATTGTCATTTTCATGGGAGAGAATACCTCATGGCAGATCAAACTTGGAATCATTATCATTCCGGCAGTGATCTATCTCCTAATGCTCATCAAAGAAAACTTCCCGGTCCAGGAACGGGTCGCATCGGGAGTCAGCTACAAAGACATGTTAAGTGAATTCGGAGTGTTCGGAGCTCTTGTAGTGTCTGTTCTGATTTATCTCCAGCTGGACACTGAGTTCCCAGGGCAGGAGACGCTTTTCCTTGTACTTTGTATAGGATTTGTTGCTTTCTTTGGAGTCTATACCCAAAGCCTAGGCCGAGGATTGATGGGAATCCTNATTCTGATAATGATGCCACTGGCAACGACGGAGATCGGTACCGATGGCTGGATAAGCGGCATCATGGCTGGTGCAGTAACGTTTGATGCCGGCTGGATTCTCGTTTACACCTCAGTCATTATGATGGGACTACGGTTCCTCGCAGGGCCAATCGTTCATGCTCTTAATCCTTTACCACTTCTCATTTTAAGTTCGGTCCTGGCAATTGCTGGTCTTTGGGCATTAGCCGCAACTGCAACTGCCGGAGCTACAATGATCTTCGTAGCAGCCACACTATATGCATTGGGTAAGACATTCTTCTGGCCAACTATGCTTGGTATTGTTTCAGAGCAGACTCCCAAAGGAGGTGCTCTGACACTCAACGCTGTTTCAGGAATCGGCATGCTGGCAGTGGGTGTTCTTGGATTCCCATTTATCGGAGCCATTCAAGCAAACAAAGAAATCTCGGAAGTGGCAAAGACTGCAGTTCCAGCCCTAGTTGAGAATGGACAAGTTGTTAGCGACGCGAAAGAAGGAAAAGACATATATAAAATCATCAATTATGAGGTTCTCAGTGAANATGCAGTTACCNAGAAACTTGCCGATGCTGATCAGGATACCAAAGATAAAGTCGCCACTGCGAGAAAAGACAGTGGCCCCAAAGCTCTGGCAACCATGACCGTATTCCCTTTGAGCATGCTGATAGCATATATCGCGATTTATATGTATTTCAGAAACAGAGGNGGATATAAGCCCATTGAANTGGATGGGGGTGATGGAAGTTCTGCTCCAAGTGGTGGNGACGAAAGCCCTGCTCCAAGCGGTGGCGACGAAAGCTCTGCTCCAAGCGGAGATGATGAAAGCTCTTCCTCAGACGACTGAAAAGTTTAAGCATTTTCTTGTAAGAAAAATATCACNAAAGGGGCGTCCGAAAGGGCGCCCCTTTTTTATCTTAATTTTTCAGCCTGNTCAGAAAGTTNNTCAAATAAAGGGCCCNTGTCNGGCACCTCCAAGTCAAAAACATCGGCTATGACCTGAGACCAGCCAATTACAAAATAGTCCCATCCATCTTCGATCAGAAGNGCCTTGTCAGCTTTCTGCTTCATCGCCTGATGTAAAAATTCNAGCTCNCCCCTGTAATTAAATTCCCAGACAATTCCGTTCTGAGGGAANATCGCACCGTCCGTGATCGGAGAACCCGGGCCGTCCTTGCCCAGACCAGTTGCATTGACTACCATTGAGCCTGATTTTAATGAGTTGATCACTCGATCGGCAATCTGAGGCTCAGGAGCAAGCCATGGTATTACCCGACCCTCACTACCCCACTCTTCTGCTAAAAGCATCAAATTATCGAGCCGGGTCTGACTCCGGTTCACTACATGAATCTTAGATGGGGCATTATCATTTCGGCTGCCCTTAAGAAAATACCAAACAAGGGCAAGTGAAGANCCACCGGCCCCGAGAATCAGAACTTCAGATTCAGAATTTTTAAAGTGTTCATGCGGCAGAAATTTCTCCAGAGCCATTCCTCCACAANACGGGTCAGTGGCTCTGGCGTAAAGATTCCCTTCCCGTTTATAAATACTACTTACTTCCCCCAATTCCCTCGCGAGTGGATCCACCACATCAAAACTCTCCTCACACGCAGCGAAGAGATCCATCTTATGGGTCGTTACCAGAGCACCTAAAGATAGAGGATCAGCCTTAATGAACTCCANCACCTTGAGATAATTCTCAGGCCTGTCATGAATTTTCATNTCAATTCCCACGAGCNTGNNTTGGCCAAGGCCCAGAGTCTCTGCCCACTCAGGAAATATTCTAACGCTCGATGAAGATCCTGTCGTCACACCGATGAAATACATGGTGGGCACCTCTGCTTTACTCAGTTCCATTGCGAAGATCAATGGATACAGGATTAGAACCTAAAAGTCCAACCCGCTTTGACAACTCCCTCAGTGAGGGTCCGGTCAAATCGGTCATCAAAGCGCCTGTATCCCTGATTAAAGACAAGGTACACATCACTCGATGGATTGACCATCCACCTGATTCGGGAATTGAGGCCAAGTTCATCGGACACGGTATCAAACTGAACTCTGGTACTGAATGAAAGTTTTTTGGTAGGAGTGTAACGGATCGACCCGTTCACTATTAGTGCNTCAAATTCACCACCCTCAAGATCATACCAATCCATCTCNGNACCNAAATCCATGGAAANGGTCGGAGAAGGCTGCCAACCAATNCTNCCGTTTAATCCATACTTTGTTCCATCCAGAAAATCACGAGCTCCAAGATCAGTGCCTGCGGTAAAATATATACCTCTGGACTGGGCAGTCATGATTCCCGCACGTGCCCGCCAATATGAATAATCCCCTTCAGGGACAATGATATTATCATAAATTTCAAAGTCCTCTTCAAATAATTCTCTCTCTCTTTTAATACCCACTTCAATGAAGTCACCGCTTGCCATTTCAAAGTCAGTCTCAAGCTCAATCTCCTCAGTCAGTGCATTGGAATCAAAGTCAGTGTCGATATGCGTTTTTAAATCAAAATCAATTTCATTGATTAAATCAGTGTCCGGATAAATCTCATAACCGAGGAAAGACCACCACTCATAGATTCCTGGTCGGCGCAGAAAACCTGCCGCGGGGTCAAGGTCCTCACCTACTCTCTGAACAGTGAGCCTTGCATAGAGTGGCTTGTTGGGATAAATCGCTGTCAATCCCCAGCCATCACCATCACCCTTTTCGGTATCGGTCCTCATCGCCCATCCTCTGATGATTCCGGTCTTTTGTTCCCTGAATGAGCTGTCNTTNAATTCAAAGTCCANTCCTANNGTCTCAGCCTCCTCATTGGATCTTGGATCTCCCAGCGTAAAGATAGCACCCACGGAAGACTCCTCAAAAAGGTCGTAGGATACCCTACCGACGTAAACATCATCTTTTGCCAGTGAATCAGTCTCTTCGAGCCTAACGCCAAGCAATCCAATGTTCCATTTGTCTTCTTTGCCGGTGATCTTGGCTCCGAGTTGTATCGGAACTCGGTTCCCTTTAGAATCTAGCCCGATCGTTCTTGAGTGAAAAGGCAATGGACTTCGCATAATGCCTCCAAACCGGAACTTTTCCGCGTCCTCTAAAAAGAATGCTCTTTTCTCGGGAAAGAATAAAGGGAACCGGGTCGTATTGACTTGCCGGTCNTCAACGTCAGTTTCNGCAAAGTCTGTTTGCCATGTCATAGTTGCTGTTAGTGATGGGGTGATCCTGTAAAAGGCATCAAATGANGGCTCAAAATCAAAGTCTGAACCAGACTCATCCGTTGAACGGTACCTGCCAAGCAAAGTCGGTTTAAAATCAAGTCCAATGCCAGTNTCTAAATTCTCCAACCCCTTTAACTTACCAAGGCCCTGAAGGGTCCACATTGACCGGAGACGTGTCGGTGATGCCCAGCGAACTTTTTCATGNTCTCTTCTAATCTCTCTTTCAACATTAAAATTCCAGACAGTCTTTGACTTATCAAATGCTAGACTCCTGAATGGGATCTCAATCTCAGCGTACCACCCTTTCGAATCCTTACTCGTATCACAGTCCCATATAGTATCCCATGTCAGATCAGGCCGTCCCCCGCTCCTGACTACCCCGTCAGCCTTTCCTCCGCCTCCAGCTACTCCAAAGTAATAACCGTCAATGCCTCTACCAAATGTATCAAAAACGAACCGGATACGATCATCGCCTCGGCCCGGGTTGTCCCTTCGTCTTTCCTTTGCGAGAATCTTGTCAGGCTCTGAGTCAAAGCAAAGGATTCCTAAATAAAGAGCTTTAGAAGTTGAGAAGACCCTAAGTTCAGTCCGCTGGCTCGGCTCACCCATACTAACTGGTTCGACCTGAGTGAAGTCAGAAATAGATGCGGCCATGCCCCATTGCCCTTCATCCAGAATCCCATCTATTTTTGTGCCATTCTCTAAGCGGGGAACTTCAATTTCTGGTGAAGATACGGCAAACAGCAGTACCGGCTTAAAGGCTCCGGCAAAACAAATAGATGCTATAAGAAGTCTGAGACTATTTAACATGGATTATTACAGGTAATTACCCCTAAAAGCTATAGAGGCTAATCATTTGTTACCTCATGAAAAAGATAAATCTCAACACTGAAGTGTAGATCCCTGCATTCCAACAGGTTGCAACATGATTTCTGATGCTTTCGAAGCTCAAGATCAGGCAATGAAGGATCAAAGTACTAAGGCTTCGACTCTATGAGCCTGTTAAAATTATCCTCAAGGGCTCGAGCACGCCCGTCAGAGCCCGGCTCTAAACCGGTATTTTTTAATGTCTCTGAACTTTTCTCTTGTTCACTAGATGATTCCCCAGGTTCATTTCCAACTGAGACAAATTCTGCTCTGGGCCTGTCAATGGATCCGGAGATCATTAAATCAGCCCAAAAATGATCATCTTCATTTTTTGCAAAGTAAGGAGGCTTCACGGTACCGACTCCTTTGAAAATTGCTGCTGAAACACCTACCTTCAATAGCCCCTCGAGCTGGCCATCAGCTAAAACTTTAACATTGCCTCCATTGAGGCGCATTAATGGTAAGGATTCCCCCTCAATATCAAAGATCTCAAATCCTTCGCTGGACTTCCTAAAACTTGCATTCAATGACTCGAACCTCAATTGCCTAAAAGAAACCTCATTCAATTCTTTGGCGATACTCACAAGGATAGGCTCTTGTCTGATTTCCATTCCAGCCGCTTCGAAGCTCCCCTCCGCATTCATGGATTGATTCATTGAAAGAGATCCAGAAATATCCAGACCCCCGGTAATTTGACCAATCAATTTTTCCTCCCAATAAGGGTGTACAATTTTCGATACATCGATGTTGTTGAAATCTGATGAGATTTGATACTGCCCATCATTTTTAATTGAGACATAACCATTCAAGTTAACCGAACCCCTTATCGAATGGGAAAATTTCGAACCCTTAATATAATATTTTCCAGAACGCACTTCTCCGGCAATTGCATCGATTTTGAGTGACGGCCAACTGGGAATCTCAAGCTCACCTCCTCTGAAACTTATCAGACCCGATGAATTGGAAAAGTCTTCCGCGGCTAATTTCGAATTCTTTATGAAAGATAAATTCTGTCCGTCATTTTTTTTCCAATAGAGGATAGAATCCGAAATACGCAGTCTTTCAAAATTAAATGATTGAGGATCACTCTGTAGCCCGAATCCGGCCCTTGCCAAATGTGAACCGTTCTTCTGAATAGGGATATTATTAACGGAATTATTATCGGCAGCTCCGAAGAAAAGTTCACCTGACTGTGCCTGAACGTTTCCCATGTACCAATCATTTGAAATGAAACTCCTGGGATTGATTCTTGTCTTTAACAATTTAATTTCGAAATCCCTCAACAACGAATCATCGAGCTCGGACTTGAGCACTAGGTTTCTGGCATTCAAATTCAGCCCGTCCAACTTGAATGCTCCGAATTCAATATCTGTTCCTAATATTTCACTTGCCTTTGAACTGACGCTTTTTCTGAAACCTTGCCCACTGATCCATGTCAGCATGAAAAAATAGAGACCAGCAAGCAGGAGCATTAACGGAATGCTTCCAAAGATCAGTGTTATTTTAACAATTTTTTGCCGTTTCTCTTTGGCCTTTTTTGGCTGATGACTTCTCCTTCTCCGCCGCCGCCGCACTTCCACCATTTTCTGTGTTCCGTCCTCACCTACCACATATTCAAATCGTACAGGCTGACTGGATCCAGAATCATCAGTCCTGGTTCTTCTTTTTCTAACATTGGCATGTTTAAAAGAATTTTCCTCTGACTCTTCTATGTTCTCTTCGTTTGACTGCATTTTATTACAACTCAATCAGAATCATTATTGCACTGAAATTGATCAGGAACATGAGCTCTTGAGGATTCACTTTCAATGCTTTTCAATCAATTAATATATAAAAGATTGTCTAAAACACTAACTAATTACTATTAATCCTCTTACCTGAAGGATCGATGATATTTACCTTCACAAAGAAAAGAACTGCTCGCTTGAGCCGGTCATTGCCTTTCGATTTGAAAAGTCTTCCAAGGAAAGGAATATCACCTAGAATTGGAACTTTATCCTGAACAGTTGAAACTCGATCCTCAATTAATCCTCCAAAAACAACAGTCGCCCCGTCCCACACAACTACACTGGTATTTTCTCTTAAGGTTCTAAATACCGGCTGAAGTATCCGGTTATCTGATAGTGGAATAGATTCAAATTCTCCCAACAAATTAGTTCCTGTCGTTAATATCGGTGTTCCGTAATTAATGAATCCTTCGAACTGGTTAAATTCAGGAGCAAGGTTCAATTCGATTGTATAGTTGTCCGCACCAACGATCGGTTCCACCTCCAATTGTGTTCCCACATTTCGCACTTCAAAACTTGTGGGATGAGCCGGTGTCACCGGGAAGCTAGGTGGAGCTCCATCACCACCCACACCAAATCCGCCAAATGCACCACCGTCCTGTGGAATTTCCGGCGGATCATACTCAGTCGGATAGGGAAAGTCTCTAGTAATATCTATTGATGCCCTCTGACCTGACCTAGTCACAATACTGGGCCGAGTAATCATGTCTGCTCCCTTTGCCTGTGCCAAACCGCGAATTACGGTCTGAAACTGAGGATCACTGAAAGCCCCACCGACTCCAAAAATTGCCGGACTCTTCAATGTCGGTGGCGCAGCCACAACATCGGCACCTCCTCCTAGTAATATATTATTTAAGGAATCACCTTCACGCCACTGCCCGCCCGTGCGCAATCCACTCGTGACCGGATTATCACCCAAAGGAACATCGGTCCAAGGTGGGATGAATGAATATTCTGAAAAACTCGATGCCTCACTTCCGGTAGTCGCTGCGTTGCCCGTAGTACCTCCGCCCGCAAAAATTCGCTGCGAAGAACCCGGGATATCA
>PBLS01000006.1 GCA_002721825.1 Magnetovibrio sp. | reverse complement strand
GGATTATGATTTCCAGAGCCGCGCAAAAACGGTTTCTCATGGGTCTGAAACTCGTCAGTGCTTCGTGTTTTGTTTTTCATCGCGTGGCCTCCTTATGTTTACAAATTATCGTTATGGTTTGTGTTTGTGTGTGTTTGTTGTTAGTTATTGTTTAATATCCAAGCCACTCAAAAAGATGCCGAGCGCGGTAGAGTGTGCCGGGATTAAAAAGATCAGCTTGGTAATCATCAAAGCTCGCGCCGTGGTGGCTAAGGGCCCGCTTGACTTGGGCCTCGGTGAGCATCACGGGAATATCTTTGAAGCCTTGTACGCTTTCATCTAGCCAATCGGCGTCCGACTCGGCGCGAAGCTCTACAGTCAGCTTTTCTGTGGTGGTAAGTTTTAAATGATGGGTGTTCATTGTGTGTTTGTGTTTGTGTTTGTGTTTTTGCTGATTACCTTAAAACAGGAAGGGGCGTGTAATTCCCTGTAGTATGAATGGCTTGGCTTTTCGCCAACTTCCAGCGCGGCCAATTCAGCGTAACGCCCCTCTGCCTCCCATTCCTCGAATCGGTTCCAGTTTTCCTCAAGGTAAGCGATTTCAAATTGAATCAGTACTTGGCGTTCGGTTTCGGTTTTGATTTCGATTTTCATGATGTGTGTTTGTTTGTGTTTGCTTGCCACCTCGCGGCGACAAGGAGAAGATCGCATGGATGGCAAAAGATGTAAAGTCTTTTTCTGAAAAACTTTATTCACAATGAAAGGGCCGCATACAATCATTGAATCACCGGGCGAGACAAGGCATTAACAAAAAGAGGGAAAGACTAGAAATCCATTGCGGATTTTATTGCCCACCATCCGCCGACCTAGACCCCATCCCCTATCTATATTAGTGGAAAGGATTTGCAATCCATTACCGACCCTGAAAAACCAATATTTTCCCGGCGACGCGTGGCGGTTTTTGTGGTGACCCAGAATTTGAAAAATCGACTTTATCGTTAAAGCCTTCTGACTGTGTGGGCAGAAATTTTGAGACGGCCCCCACGGGGGAAGCGGGTAATTTTATCGTTTAATATACCCATTCAGATTTTTCTACCAAAAATTTAGGAAGCCCCCTACTGAACCCCGTATGGGCTGGGTAGCCTGACGCAGGAGGTAGGTTAGCCGAAGAACACACCCTTCATCATTCAGCCATCATTGAGACGGGGAGAGTCTCTGTAGCGACAATAGCATGAACAACTACGGGTGCTTAATGACGCAAATGTGCATCGGCTTATGGAAAACGTCAGCCTTCCAGCTTAAAGCACCGGAGTCCAATAGGAGGACGACCTAAATACAACAACAACAACACAGCACACTTAACACATCACACTTTTCCTTTACCCAGTTTAAACACAAACGAAAGTAACTTAGGGTTGTCCCTAAACACCCCAAATAAACCTGCTTCCAGCCCTAGAACCTGTTTTTCTTCCAGCTTTAGGCCATTCAGGTCACTAACAATATGCAATAGCTCATGTAGGAGTGTCATCTGAGCCAACTGAGGGTCTGTCTCCAGAAAAGTCTTATCAATAACAATAGCCAACTTAGGGTAAGTTACAGCATATCCTGCACAATCCCCGAGTTTCTGATTAGGTATTAGCTTCCGAATCTCTTCATCACTACCAACCCAATAAATAGGAACATCACAACCATTAACTCTAATGTTTTTAACTAGGTTGTTAGGGGTTTTCATAGATCACCACTGATTAAATATCCCTCTTATACGTTATACTCAATCATAGTCAATACTACTCAATAATACATTAAGTCCTACCTATAGCTTTTGTTATTTTTAGTGATTTATTAGTCATTTATTAATGATTTATTAACCCTAGAATTAGGTATCTTAGTTATAACCTATATTCTGTGTTCTATTAGGAATAAATTTTAGTCCTAAATCTACTAAATATAATTTTATTTGGATACCCCCCTTTATCCCCCCTACTACCATCACAATCATTACAATCACCACAATCATCAAAAAAATCATCACTACCTTCCTCATCCCAATAACTAATGAGGTCGGTATCTTCTTTCGTTAACACCCACCAATTAAAAACTACCACAGAAACCCCATAAAAAGGGCCTAAATCACCTAAATAGACCCTCTCTGAGAGAGAAGAGACTAACTTTAGCTGGATTGTCGTACCCCCGGAGGGGTGGGAGGCATCCATTTTTAGCCTTTAGTGCTATTGATTCGGGTAGCAATCACCACCACACCAATAGCCGTGGCGATCTGACAAGCAGTATCCACAAGGGCCATGATTAATCCTAGTTCATTCACAACGGTTGTATTTATTTCTTCCACTACTCTTGTTTATTCATAATGTTGCTGCTACTCCTTATCAGACGATTTAAAGGGGTGTTTGGCTTCATATCCCTTCTTTGGAGCTAGAGTGGCCCTTAGAGGGATTAGGGGTGTCTAGGGGGTGATTCCCTTACTTTGATATTCTAAGCCCTTAGAGAGGACGCTAGGGGGCTTAAATGTCCATCCATGTGGCCTGAGCAGGTCTAGCTCCCGTGGTTATCTCCATGAAGTGTTCTAGCTCGGCCCTGATGAGGGCTTCCCGGTGGGCCTCTGCGGCTCCTTCTACGTCTCTGGCGAGGGATTCTGTCCAGTAGTTGATTACTATGCTTAGGGCATCCAGCCGGTCATCGTGGAGGAGGCTTCCCCTGTCCCTTGTTAGGCGGCTCATCTGGTAGAATAGGGAATATTTTTCCGCCCTCTCCCCTCCTACTTGGGCAGCATAGCCTATGGAGGTATCGTAGTCCTTTTGGATGACCTTGGGATCAACTATAAGCCGATGCTGGTTTAACACAGGCTCCAGAGTATCAATGATTCTCAGTTCCTTCTGCTTGCTATGCCTGACCTCTTCAATGGTGGTGGGATGGATTTTCCCCAACACCGGCTTAAAGAGAGAACTGAACATTCCATCCCCAAAGTTACTCTCGATAACGATAAAGTTAACGCCATAGGTCTTTGCGGTATGGGCTAAAGCCTGTAGGGTTTCTGTAGAATAACCTCCTCGGAAACCTCCTGCATCCACTAGGAACAACTGCCCGTGGAGACACTTCACCACTGCGTAGGCGGTTTCATCCTTACCCCGGCCAGACGGATCGATACTCATGGCTACCCCTTGGAACTCGGCAAAGTCATCCGAGGTACTCATGGGCCTGTAGAAGCCGTCCCCATCCATGCCTACATTGTGAAGGTCTCTGTGTTTTAGCTCGGGGCTACTGGCCCAAACAACATGACATGGGCCTCTCTTGGGGTCTATGGAAGTGACCACCATATCAGAAAGCTTGAGTGGGTATCGGTCAGTATCGGCCAACTTGGTATCCAGCATGAACTGGAGGGCAAACCCACTCTTACCATAGCTTGCCTCCCGCTCCATGAGGTCTGTATCGCTAAAGCGGCGGGGGTCTGTGGAGGTTCCCGGCTCTCCCTCGGCTTTATCGATAAAGGGAGCCAACCGGTTCCCATAGGTTATCTTCTGGTCATCCTCAAGGTGTCTTGCGGGCCAAATACGGCAATCATAACCCCGGTTCAAAATACGATCATAAAGACTCTGCTCAGTCTGTGGCGTACCTAGATAGATGATTCTCCCATCCGGTTTCAGGATCGCATCAAACTCCTTCACGGTCTCAGCGAGCTTAGTTCTCATCCCCTCGGTCATGGAGTTATTCGCACTCTCCACATCATCAGCAATGATATAGTCAGCGCGGGAGCCGGTAAGCATTCCTGTGATACCTACGGACTTCACGCTGGGACTGTGAGCAGCTTGTGCCGGGCCTACATCAAAGGCAATCTTAGATGACCGTTGGTCATCACTAGGGTGGAGATGGCGTAGGATAGGGATTTCCGCTATGAGCCTGAGTGTAAAGGTACTGAAGTCATCCGCACGGGCCTTGCTGGCAGAAACCACTAGGAACTTTAGCTCAGGATTGAGGAGGAGCTGATGACAAACAAAAGCACTGGTAATGTAGGACTTACCCACTCCCCGGAAGGCTTGGATGATAGAGCGTTTAGGCCCACTTTGGACATACTCCGCCATATCGTATTGAACTGGAGTTGGCTCTGGCAGATTAAGGTGCTGCCAACAGAGAAACAGGAAGTTCCTGAAGTCCTTTAACCGGGGATCAGTCTCCACTTAGTAAGCCCTCTTGTCCGCCCTGTTTTGACTTCTTGAGCGGATGCGAAGGTTCTTGTACCCATTGCCGCCCCCAGCTTTAAGAGACCGTTTGTGGTCTATATCTTTTCCCTTTAACTTGGCCTTCCCGTGTTTCCGTATCATAAGGCGTCTCGCAGCATTCCGCATCACCCTCTTTCGGACTTCTACGGGCCGCTTCTGATTCGCCCGGTCATATGCAGAATAAACCCTCATTAGTTATTAGTGCTGCGTTTGTTTTTAGTGGGATGAGCAGGGAACTTAGCCACTTCTTTATCTCCATCTTCAAAAGGAAGAACAATGCCACTAAGGCGATTCAAAGGAGACTCATCAGTAACCACGGCATCAACAGAGTTATCCTTGAGGAACTGACGGGCCGCACTAAGGAGTGATGGCTCTGCCTCTCCTGATTGAATGCGGCTAATGAACTCCTCTGTCAGGAGGGTGTGGAGGCTTTCTAGCTTATCTCGCTGGTCGGATTTATCCATCGTTCTTCATTTCCTTTAGGAGTTTCCAAGTACGGGCAACTGTCCAAACTAAGGTGGCTACTAGCAGAAGGATTTTGAGGATCACCTCTAAGTCAGTCAAGGAGACAACCCCGAGTGTGCCGAAGTTGACCCCTAGCATTTTTAACCAATCTGCGATTTCTTCCATTACTGTGTGAACCTATTTTCCCCCTCTTATTTTTCTTAAAACCTTTTTCAGTGCCTCGGCCCACTTCTTTATGGATTCAGAGGTCTTTTTCTGCTGTGCGCTGCCGTCTGGCTGTTTCTTTTTTTGAGCTTCCAGTGCTGCTTTCCGATCTCGGTAAGCCTTAGCTCGCCGTTCCATAGTTGCTTTAGTCTCGGCGGTGAGGCCCGTTCCTCGGCGGCTGTACCTCTTTTTAGAGATCGCAGAAACTCGGTCACGCTCTTTAATATCTTCAGCGGTGGCCTTACCGGGCAAGGTTCTCCAATCTTTTTTAGGAACAGACGATGGGAAATTACGGTGCGCTGTACGGGCTGTTTCGTGCCGCTTGCCCTGTTTAGCTTGCTTCCTCTTCTCTGCCGCAATTTTATCTTTCCGTTCGTGGTAATCCTTTCGCCGCCTTTTTTCAGTTGCGATGCGCTGACGCTCCTCATCCATGAGTTTAGCTATCTCAGCTTGTTTTTTCTGCTTCTCTTGGCGTTCCTTCTGCTCCTCATTAAGAGACTGGGCAGCAGACTTGTATATTGCCGGTGTTCTCGGCTTGGAAGGCTTAGGCCGACTTTTCTTCAGGCTTTCTATCTGAGCTTTGATTCGACGGCGTTCAGCGGCACTGACCATTCGGCCAGCCGCAGGTTTAAGCCGCTTCTCCAGCTTTGAGATCATCAAATTAGTTCTTTTTAATACCTTTGGTGACATAATGTTTATTATTGATTAGTGTTATCGGTTTCCATGAGAGGTTCTTCGACTTCAACCCACTCACCTGCTTCTTCATCCCAAGCAGCGGGGCCGTCAGGTCGCGGAACCGGAGCCTCCCATTGACAGGTTGACTCATTCAAAACCCAAGATTCAAATGGGGGCTTCGGCGGGATAAAAGCATCTAAATCTGAATCGTACTTGAAGCCCGTTCCTGCAAAATTCTTTCGGAAAGCCTCGCCACCTTCGCTATGCTCACCACCCCGAGTGTTATAGCTGGTCTGCTTCCATGTGCCGCCGAGAAAATCAGCGCACCACTGCTCGCCATCAGCTTCATGCTCATCGGCAACCACGATCACTTGCGTAACCGTTCCTTCGTTATCAATTTGAGCAAAGTGAGCCATTTTAGTTTTGAAATTTATAGCGAACAATGACCACGCCGGAACCTCCGTTATCCGATGAGTACGAACCCGACCCGCCGTTGCCCGTGTTCGATGTACCTGCGCCGCCTCCTGAACCATTTCCGCCGGTTGCGTAAGTGGTGGATGAGCCAGTAATATCGTTGCTCGAACCATTGCCAGCCGTTGTGCTGGCATCGTTACCCTCACCACCCGCACCACCACCGGGTGCGCCTTGTCCACCACCATTATATTCACCCCCATCATGGCCCTCGGCAGGGGTGTACCCGCCAGAGTTACCGGAGCCAGCCGCCAAAGAACCTGCAGACCAGTAGTCATACGCGCCGCCGCCACCGGAGCCGCCATTTGCGCCTACGGAGGATATTCCGGCCCCGCAGCCACCCGCTGTGGCGCTAACAGAGTCGATGCTTGAGTTGCTGCCGTTCGCTACCGCAGCACCTCCCGCTCCGACAACCACACTGTAAGCTGCGGCACCGCTGCTAGGAGTGTGGCTCGCAATGCTGCGGTAGCCGCCAGCCCCGCCACCACCAGCAAACATACCGTACAATACCCCCTGACCACTACTGCCACCCCCAGCGACAACTAAAAGTTCCACCGTGCTGCTCCCTGCACCGCCCTCATCCGTTACCGTAAAAGTGCCGCTGCTATTAAAAACATGAACTTTGTAGTCCCCATCGGTAGTCACAGTACCGCCGGTTGCGGCGATGTAATCGAGCGCAGGACTGCTGAACCGATATGGATTTATGATTTGCGACATCTCTAACTCCACTCGCCCAGTACCCAAACTTTCAAGCCGCGAGCCGCGCTGTCAGGCGTGTAGCTGCTCGGAATTTCTATTACCAAAAAGCTATCTTCTGCCGCCGTGTAAGTGCTTTGCGTCCCGCCGCTGCCGTCCGTGAAAGTAGAAATGTTAGCCTTGTACGCACCCGATGCGATAGTTAGCGCGTTGGATGTGGCGAATAGGCTGGTGGTAGCACTGTTGGGATTGCTCGCGTGGTACATTACATTTACCACTACAGATGAACTGCTGCCCGCTTCGGTGAGGCTGGCTTTGACTTCCTTAATCGTCATGCCCTTCGGAACCATCACGGTTGCCTTCTCGCCCGTACTCAACGCCGAAGTCTCGTCACTGCAAGCTATGCCGATTTCTGCCGGGAGTGCCGCCCATGCAGCATCCGATCCATCGCTGGTCAGAACTTTGTTCGCTGCGCCCAACGCGAGCGTATCCCACTCAGGGGTTGAGTTCCCTACGATAATGCTCCCCCTCGCCTCGGTAAGAGCCGCCAATGTAGTTAGCTCAGAATCGAGGGGTTGGTAATCTGAATCATGGTTATGACTAGCAGCCGCATACGCTGAATCATGGTTATGACTCGAAGCAGAAGCCCCGATATCAGTTAATACATCCGCCGCCACCCGTCCCTCAAGGCCGTTAGGAGTCCATCGGGCGTACTCATTGTTGTCAGGAGTCCCATCTACCTGAACGATCTTATCGTCTGCGATGCCTACATCAACCGCGAGGGTCTGAGTGTGATCGCCTGTGGTGGTATCCTGAGTGCCTGATAAACCCGTACCGGCTGTGATATTGACTCGGGTGATATCCCCACTGCCACCACCACTGCCGCCAGAATCATCACCAGCTTGCCACTCGCTAGAAGCATCAACCCACTTCAGCACCTGACCATCAGACGGGCTGGCATCGACGTTGGATAGATCGTTTAAGGCCGAGGGAACAGTTGGTTTATTGAGAATCTGAGCATCACCGGAACTGGCATCCCAATCGGATTGCACATTTACTTTCGCACCGCTCTCAATGCCATCCAGCTTGGTACGGTCAGCATCAGTGAAAACATTGCTGTCAGTAGCATTATCAACTGCTGTGCGAATCTCGGCGTCTGTCTGGTCGGCTGTTGCTCCAGTTTCAATCCCGTCCAGTTTGGTGTTATCCGTTGCTGTAAAATGNTTGTTAGTCGTTCCCTCAGTAAGATCATCCAGAGTACCGCTTAACTCACTAAGAGCATCTTTGGCGGCTACTTGGGTATCCACATAACTCTTTGTGGAGGCATCCGCATCTGCCGTAGGCGTTCCAAGATTGGTGATCTTCAGGCTGGTAGCGTCCCAATCTGTTCCACTCTTCCTCAGTGCATTCTCATCAGTTTCCTGACTAATGTAAAAAGACTGCCGAGTGGCTGTGTCCAAGTCTGCCTCAAGCAGCGTGGAGCCGTCCTTAAAGTCTACCAGTGGACTGGTTTTCTCAGTCTCACGCTGGATACGGACAGCAGCGGCAGATGCAGGTTCATTCCCCGAAGTGAACACCACATTACCCGAAGTGATATTGTAGTGAGTCCCTTCGGTTTTGGTTACGTCAGCGACCTTAACAATAACGTGTGGGTTACTGAGGAACGGGAAGGTGATGGAAAACGTATCCTGTGTCCCATCTCCTGTATAATCGACGTAAGTATTAGCCATTTTTCTATTTTATCTACTTGTGGATGGATTTCAACGCAAGCTTTAATAGCCTCTTAGTTGGGTTAAGAGCTGATCTAGCTCGCTGTTAAGGGCTGAAGTATCCCGGCCCCTTTCTTCATTAAATTTAATACTCTGGTGAAGAGATAGTTGTTTTTTAAGGCCCGGAAANTCCTTAAACATTTCCTTNTGCGCCTTGGCCCGATACCGGCGAATAACTCGGGAAATCTCTCTAGCTCGGGGACTGCCCAGCTCATCAGTAGGTACATCGGACAGCCTTTGGAATCGGGTAGAACGAATCAGCCGTTGAAGCTCTTGACGGAGCGTCCTGCGGCCTAACTTCGTAGTCCCCTGAAGTTCCTGCCACCGGTCATACGCTGTCTGGCCTTTTTTGTTCTTAAATCTGGTATAGTCAACCCCTAGATTCGTTTTCCGTGGAAGCTGGAATGCTGCGGAGGACTTCGCTATCTCATTAAACACAGGGTCATTCTTCTTAGAAGAGAACGTAATAGGAGAAACATAATCAATCAGGCCAATCCCTGTTTTAGGACGCTTCACCACTTCCCCGAGAACATTCCTCCGGGGATCAAGACCAGCCCCGGGGAACCTCTTTTCCAGAGCTTCAAGAACAGTGCGGGATTCTCGGATGGCATCATCCCCGTCAAGAGACCCTGCCATCTGTCCAAAAAAGCTAGGAACATAAGACCCGGCTCTGGTATGGATAAATTTTTCCATGCGGGCATCTGGATCACTAACCGCATCCAGTATTTGTTTGAGGCCAGTCATGTAGGACTTATTGATCGCATTCTGAGACAGCCCTGCGAGTGCCGCGCCCGAAGCTATTCCTAGCAGTTCTTCCCACTCGGGATCATCTAATCTCTCGCCGCGCTTCTCTGATGCATACTCAGTTATATCCGCAACAGCCCCAAGAAAAGTAGCAAAAGGATCAAGCCGCTGGTAACTCATATAGGTATCGCCAAATTTTAGGCTGTAGGGTTGCCAACCTGTTTCTTGGAGAATCTTCCTTTCATTGGGGTCAGTTGGGCCTCTTCCTGTTATCTTACCACTGGCTACGGCTGTAACTCCCCCTGCCCAAAGTGCTGTCCCCACAGCCTGTCTCCCCATGAGAGCTGCCTTCGTTAGGTCATCTCCTGCGGCGAGATCGGCCTCTCGTTTGGCATGCCATTTTCTCAAAACAGGGAGATCGAACGGCAACGTGCGTTGTCCAGCAAACTTAATAATGTTCAAAGGTGTACTAACAAATGGGAGAATCAACCGCAGAACTGGCATTTCATTGACTGCCTTTTGAACAAGTTTACCTAGCGTCCCCGTCTGCGGGCTGGTAAAAGTGGATTCATGGGCAGCAGAAAAGGCTCTGTCCGAGATGTCCATCTTGCTCTGGTTAAAATTCCTAGTGTAGTGATCCCGCATGAACTGCTGCCGAGTCACGGCATCCCACTCTTCTCCACTTGCTGCCATCGCCCTGAGCATATCCTTGTAGGCATCTTTGCGAAGCTGTCCCTGTGAATAGCGTTCCCCACCTTCCCTGATGAGGCCGTCAAAATAGCTGGCAGTCCTCGCAGGGAGTTCTTTTTCGAGAATCTCAGAAGTCAGATCATCACCATACTCAGCCACAAGATCATCATAAGCTTTCATTGCAGAATCCGTTTTTGCGGTCTGCCGAAACTGGAGTTGCTTAAAAAATTCATCTGTGCCGGTTAGCAATCGAATAGGAAGCCTGATAACCCGCCCTGCCTTGTCCACCCCTGTTCCAAAGTAGTTAGCAATTCCCGGCAGGTGTTCAGAGGTAATGGCTGGCCCCTTGAGTTCCGAAGTTACGGCAGCTCGGGGAGCAATTACACTGTCCTCTTTAGTGAATGCTTTTCTACCGAGGGTAAATGCCTCGGAAAGATTGCTGATATAGAACCCAAAGTTAAGGAGTTCCTTCCGCATCAACCTGTATTTTTCCCTTTCGATGGGACTCTTTGCCCCCCACATTCTGATCTGTGCGCCCATTGCTTTTTCAAAGGGCAGATAAATGCTCGTCAGTGCATTGCCAATGGCATTGACCGCAAAGGTTCGAGGGCCACTTAGAAGGGCGTTAATCCAAATCTCATTGTGGAGTTCAATAAAACCCTTTGCACTCAGTTCAGCCACCCCTGCCGCGCCGTGTTTCTCAGTCACCGCCGCTGCTTTCGCAATCAACTTATCTAACTCTTCCGTGGATAACTTTGAAATATCTAATTTATTGTCTAAAGCGTTCTTGATTAGTTCCGCAGTGGCTTCATCGGCTTTATCCAGAAGGCCGAACATTCTCAGCCTTAGTCCTCCTTGGGATCGTGCTTCCCCCATCGCCGCTATCATGATCCGTATGTGATCTCTGTGCTGGAAAAAATGGAGACGGCTGATATTAAGCTGGTTGGTGATTTCAGTTCTTTCTGCCTCTGAAGTCGCTTTAGCGAGACGCCTCTGAAGGGTCTGGATATTCTGAACATTTTGTTCAAACTGGTTTGTTGTGTTCCGTAAAGTAATATGAGCAGAGACTAATTTAGAGTCAAATTCGTATTCTTCTTTAATCCCTTGAAAAATTGCTGCGCTTTCATCCAAGCCCATTTTTTCAAGCTCTAGTCTCATTGCCTCGCGCATCTCGGGACGAAGCCTGAAAGTTGTCTTAATGGCTCGAATGGAATTATAAAGCTGGTCTACTAAATGAACGGTTGATTGGGCGACTTCTTCCCCGTTGGAGAGCGCATTAATATTAAGTAATACCCCGTCCTNTCCAAACCGGGTATCAAGGCTTTTCAAAACTTCTNCGGAATCGCNTTCTTCGACATCCCTAAGAAACTGATCCATTCCACCCTCTTCCCCCGGCCTTCCCCGAAGGAGAGCAGCGGCTTCCTTTGCNCGTTCAGCACCGACTTCCGTAGGCACTTCCAGCCTTNCCTTCTCAGCTTCAGACAGCTTTTCTAAGCTCTTTTCCACCTCGGGGTGGCGGTAAGCTTCATCAATCGCCTCCAGCTCCGGTTCAGTTTCTTTAGCAACCCGCTCAGGCGATGCTCCCTCGGCCCTGAGAGTCCGAGACTTTTGAAGGTATCGAAGGACAGGCATGAGAAGAATATCCAGACCCACGCCCANCCCGAGTCCCTCGACTGCGTTCTTGAGCCGTCCTGCTGCTTCCGAGTCATCGGGATCAGAAGCCAGAAAAGCCGTAACAGGGTTGGAGAGTCCCGGCACATCTTCAATAAGATCAGAGAGCCGCGCTTCATGGCCGTCCCATACAGCAAAGTCTGTTGCAGCCCCCGCCACTCCAAACTTTGCAATCTCCCGAGTCTTGGAACCGGCTTTCAGTAGTTTCTCTGCTTTCTGTGTAGTCTTACCTAGCTTACCTGTCCGAGCCGCCTTCCCTGCGTAACTAACTCCTTTTACAGCACCACCGAAGGGAATTAAAAAGGTTGTGAGGGTTTCGGGAACACTTCCCCAAAGCGTCTTTGATTTACCAAGGCCAAGATTATCTGGAATATCATAATCAATCCCCGGAATAATGTTAGGGAGTTCCCCGATACCTTCAACCAGCCCCGCTACACCCCTGAAGGGAGATGCAATTATGTCCCCAAGGACGGAGGGATCATCGTCAGCCAAGCCCGCTGGCATCTCAGGTGCGCGTCTCGAATCAGGGAACAACGTGGAAATGTGAGCCAGAGACTCTTCGTGATCTTCAGGTGTAAAATTAAATTCAGCCATGACTACTTGGTTTCTTCTCTATTAACAGGTCAATCCTTCCATGCCTCGTTTCCTCTGCCAAGGAGTCGAAGTAAATTGACCTGCACCCCGATGAGTTCAATGGCGTTCTCATTCGTCACCGGGATGCCTAACGCCATCATCATTTTTTTAATTGTGGGATGACCTTCTTCGTCCTGTAGCTTGTTTATCTCTGCAATATTTTTAAATAACGGGACTTCATAGGGGTTCAAAAGCACCTTTTCTACCCCGTGCTTCTGAAGCTCTGTTAATTTCTTTATGTCCAAATATTGATCGCCTTCGACTCCACGAAGTTTGATCTTTCCCGATATGATTTCCTGCGGAGTGAAGCCTGTTATTCTTCGATATTGGGCAATGTCCTCGTAAATTTCCTCTTGCTCCTCTTTATCTAAAAGACCGCTCTCAGCCAGCTTTTTAGATATCTGGCTTTCCCCCCTAAGGGCATGGTTAGCATTAGCTCTCAGTTGGGAGAAAACCCGAGCATACGCTGCTACCTGTTCTTTGCCTTTCTTCCCCGATGCTGCCTTTCGGGTAAGGAATTTTGTGAGCGATTCGCCGCTTTTGTAGCCTTCCCAAAAATTGTGGCTAGTGAGAACCTCCCCCATTCGATCCCTCTGGTCTTTTCTCTTTCTATTCAGAAACGCGGCTTCACCGTCCGCCCAAGGGCCGCGTCCATCCCGGTGATACCATTCTGGGAACCCCCAAACGGATGGCGGTTCTACCCCCGCCCTTCTCTCTCTTTCTTTTTCCGCCAGCTCCTTGAAAAAAGCTCTCGTCTGAGGTCTGCCGAGTAAGTCATCCTTTGCTTTCTTATATTCCTCTTCAAGAAACTCCCGAGTCTTTCTGTCCCGGTCATCAACTGAGACGTTTTCATTCTCGTTGAGATACTCACGAAGCCGTTCTTGGGTGTTTTCTAGGGTGGCGTGGAGAATAGCCCTCGCCAAAGTATCCCGCTCCTGTATAGCGTCAGAGGTATCAACATCTCTGTTATTTCTTAGTTCGTAAGAGACAGTAGCATCAGTTACAGCCCTTCTGCCCATCTCTTGATAAAGAGTATGCCCTGCAACGGCGGCGATTCGTTGTCCTAGTTTGATTTGATTGTCAAAATTTGCGAGGGCAGCGGGAGAGAGGAATGACGTACTCTCTTCTAAAATCTTTCTAGCCTCTTTGAGCTTCGGCTCATCACCAATATTAATAAGGCGTTGTATCTCTTGGCCTCTATTTGTCCCGATTAACTTCCTTGTGGGTGCGGCATAGACTTCGTCGGAAATCATCTCGCGGATCGTCGATTCAGTAAACTTCCTGTTAAGGCTGTCAATAGAGCCGATCTTGACCATCCGGGGAACTAACTTCCCGTCTGGCCCCATAACTTTCTTCCCTGTATCTATTTCTCTTTCAAGCAGTTTCAAGGCAAGTTCAGTAAGTTGTTCCTCCGTTGGAATCTTGCCGTCCCACTCCTTGTTGAGTGTCTCACTCGTTATTTGAGCGATTACCTGCCGAGCTATGGCTGCGTTCTCTTTGACTGAATCCCTGCTTTCTCCGTCCGCTTGGTCAATCAACCTCTCCAGTACATCTTGGTCTTTGACAGAGATAATATACCCTACCCCCTTGACTTGGGCATCCTGCACCCGCTCCGCAAGGATTCTTGCCATTTCAGGTTGATCCTGAGCAAGATAATGGGTGACTGAAGAAATGGCCGCTGCTCCGGTCAGTTCAGAAATATCTAACCCCTGTTCATGTCCCTCCGTGGCAAGCCGCTCAATGTTTATTAAAAACTGTTCATGGGTGTCCGCTAAGAAAACAGACTTCACATTCTCTATATAAGTCTTATTGGCAAACTTTGTTCGATTATCTAAATTCTTGGACTGCACCGTACTGATGAACTTGGCCTCTGCTGCTTTAACCTCTTCAGGTGCCCATATATGCCATTTAGGCCCGTAGGTTTTCTGAAGCTCCTGATCGACAATCTCTATAATGTCCCTCGCCCTCGCCTCGGTATTAACGCCTTCAGGGCCGCTCTCAAAAATGGCCGCTTCATTGATGCGGGCCTCTAAAAGACTTGAGTATT
The DNA here is from genome assembly GCA_002721825.1 of Magnetovibrio sp. Lineage (GTDB taxonomy): Bacteria > Pseudomonadota > Alphaproteobacteria > Rhodospirillales > Casp-alpha2 > TMED8. The sequence goes on along the minus strand of PBLS01000006.1, from coordinate 23,258 downwards.
TAGTGGCTACCAATGAACGGGCAGCTTCCCGCTTGAGGTATGCCACATAAGCAGGGGTGGCTTCCCGTCGAATAACGCCTTTTGCGATGAGATCGGGGAGGGTGTGTTCAGTCGCGGTCAGCAGTTGTGCGCGGCGGTCAGGAATCTGAACCTCTCCTTTACGGCCTCCAACTCCTCCGGGGATAATGTTAGCTGCGCCTGAGCGTTGTGTTTCTCCGGGGTACGCATTAGGCCAAGCTAGGAAATCCTCTTTAGCAAGGCGTTCCGCTTCTTCGTCCTCACGGGAAGCCTTCCGCAGCATTGCCGTGCCAAACACCTCCCCAAAACTTTCTAAATTCTTGGCAAGGCGTAGTAACTCGTTACTGGCAGGGGCGCGGGTAGCTCCCACAGGGCGAGCCTGTACCAGCCCCGGAACACTGATGGTAGGGGCATAGCCGAGTCCTCGGTATTCTTTACGCTCTGTAATTTTTTCTGCCATAATCCTAGTCTAACCCCGGAAATATTTTAAAAGGCTTCTTACCCGCCTCGGCTCGGGTATCAATCTGATGTTTTCTCTGGGCAAAATCATAGGTACTGAACCCTGCACGGCCCGCATCTATCAGTAGGTTAGCAAAGCTGGGTCTTGTGATGGGACGGTTAAAGTCCAGCATCCGCATCTGGCTGCCCTTTCGTCCCGCTTCAATCTCTCGATCATAGGCGGTGCTTTGAATCTGACCTTGGCGGTTCAGTGTTTCATAGAAATCAAGTTCTTTTCGGGTTCCTTCCGCAAGCAGGGCATCTACGGAGGCTCCTGATACCCCTGCCTCACCGGAGGCGGTAATGTTGCGGGCTGCAATCGCCCTTGCTTCCTGCGAAACCTTGGCAAGCTCACGGGCGCGGGACTCCTGCTCGTCCTGCTGGCGCATTCTAAGGTGAGTCTCTGCTTCCTTCTGGCGGGACTGTTCAGCGGCCATAAGCTGACGCTGATAGCGATCCTGAGCTGAAGCTGCCTGACGCTGCCCCGAGTAGCTGGAAGCCACCGATAATGCCTGAAGTGCTGCGAATCCTTCTACTAAGCCACACATAATTTATTCGGTATTTAGTTTGCTGAACTCGTAGAAGTCCTCTCCGTTACTTCCAAAGTTCTCCAGTTTGTTAATAAATTTAAATCCAAGCCATCTCAGCCATTGAATGTGGACGTTATTATCACAGTGTACGACATTCAAGAGTAAATCACTATGTTTATGGAACATATCCACCCAGTATTTTGAATGACGGCAGAGGGTGAACTTAAAATCTTTAATTCTAGGCGAAGAGAGGAGACCGATAAAGGAGACGTTAGGGCAGACTTGTTTCACCCCGAAGATGGCTACAGGGTGCTTATCCTTCTCTAGGACTAAACTAATGTCCGCTTCCATAACGTGCCTTTGCAAAACTACAGTCATAGCTACATCAACGCCCAGCAGGGCTTTCATCTCACTTCTGTCCTCTTCCCGCAATTCTTTAGCTACCTGTATGGCATCTGCTTGCGTAGCCAGCCTCACCGTAACCCCTGACTCAGCATAGTGAATCGGAAGCTGNCTAGTTATATCTTCGATTACGGACGGCATAGATAGCCTCAAATTCTAAAGAAACCAAAGAGGACGGGAAGGGAGAATCNTTTGTGACCGAAATATCCACTTGGTCATGCTTGGCATACACAGGNAAACGGAATGTCCCATCCTGAATNGANTCAGCTTGGCTACCTAAAACAGCCGTTCCCGTNCCGATTGACCGGCCATTGTAGACGTAGGAAAAGGTATCCCTGCTTTTTGGAGTAACCTGTACTTTAAAATAGCGGCTATCGTTAAAGACCAGAACCCCATGCCTAAGCTGATACCGGCCCTGTGCCAGCATNACTTGGCCCCTTCCGCTGGAACTNNNAGNNCGGAGCTGCGGACGGGAGACGGTATAGGTCATGGTGTAGGGTGTTCCGATAAAAACCGGTTGATTCGTATAATTCCCCTTCACCACCAAAGAAGTCCCTGACTTGGAATCAATGGCTAGTGCCACGCCTTCCGGTAGCTTACGCTCTACGGCTCCTTGAGGGTTTGTCCCCACCACATTGGTGTTACTCCCTGCATCAGGGTGGGGCTTGGATACAATTTCCATTGTGTCAGTATCCACATTGTAGGGAGAAGTAAATGTAGTGGTATCAGCCGTAGAATTATAGCTACCCCCGGAAAGCTCTGCCCTGCGATCCAACAGCGTGACGTACTGGCTTCCTGCGTCCTGCTGCCCTGCCTCGATGTCCATTGACTCCAGATAAACCCCATCACTGCGCTCGATCACTACATACAGAGTTGAGTCGATAAAGTCGGTATTAAGCACCGTAGTGCCTGTTCCGAAATCAAACTTAAACCATGCTGATTGCAGTTTATCGGAACCGCTGAAAAAGTATTTATACACATAAACACCCGTAGTAAACCCGTCAGTCTGGGCTACCACCACTTGTTCATTATCGGCTGCTGAAATCTTGGTCAGGTTTCCCTTCAGGTATTTAGGAACCTGTGCAGTGATGTCCGCACCATCAAAGAACTGAGTATCGGGGTTAATGAAGTATTCCTGAACACCTGAAAAGTCATTACGGGGGAACCCAAAATAAACATTCTTACCTACCGGAACGGGGTCAGCCGTAGCTGAGACGGCGTAAGCTGTGGACTGCTGAATTGAAACTGTTTTTGCTGTCAGGAGTCCTGAAGCTTGTAGGGTGAATTGAGTCTGGTCAGCGAATAAAACAAGACGATCATAGAAGGGGACAGCCGCAAAAAGGATACTGACCTTTGTAGAACTGGTTCCCACATCAATCGGGGCAGAATCAAGAAGCTGCGTAACCGTGGTTCTCCAGAAATTAAAATACTCAGCGGACTCTGAAAAGATCACATTCTCATCCGCAACAAATCCAAGGCGGTTCTTAAAGAAGAACACATCTTTGATTTTTTTACCCACAAAGGAAGCCTTGGGATTCGTATCGTCATCCCCTACCAACCGGTCAGCCCAAGTGGCCTTGCTAAAGGTAAATGTCCCATCCGCATTCCGAATGAGCTGATGAGGGAGCGTAGTTGCATCATACTCCTTATCAATGCTCGGAGCGGCGGTTTCTTCCCACTGCCCTGAGCCTCCGCTGGCGTTGTCCGCCACAAACTTAACCCAATACTCATCGCCCTCTTCCTCGGGAGTCCCCTCGATCTTAATCATATAGCCGTGCTTGGCTTCTACCGGGAGGTCTACAAAGTTCTGAACCGAGTCAGTGATGTTCTTAATGAAGTCCCCCGCCTTGGAGTCCTCAACGGAACAGGTAAAGGCTCCACCGTCATCCTTAACGATGTGCAGTGTGCCTCCATANTGAGTCACGGTNTAGGTTCCTGAACCAATCGCAGTCTGAAGCTGAGTGGCGATGTAGCTTGGCTGAATCTGGGCAACATCACTGGAGGAAGAAGTGTGGGTATAAGTAGTCCCTGCGAGGATAANCTTATAGGTGACAGAATAATCCCCCTGAGAAACAAAAACCGAAGCTTCATTTCCTTGAGCAGTTGTCTGTCCTGCCCCAACTGCCGCCGTCTTTGTCTTGTTCAGTACAAAGGTGTAGTCAGCCACGGTCAGGCACTTCAGGTCTGTCCGGGGAGTAGTGGTAGTGATGTAGCCTACTCCATCGGGGGTGGACACCGTTTTCTCTGTCCCATCAATCCCAAATACCTTTACGGTATTGTTCTGGAATACCACCACATAGCGTTCATCTGTGTCCCGGTTGATGGTATGAACCTGAGTATCCCCCACACTCCCTGAGATAAGCTGGGCTATGTGCTTCAGGGGTGGACGCTTAATCAACCCCTCTACCAAAGAGCTGTAGCCATTTACCTGTTCTTCAGATTGAGAGCTGTACCGAAGGCCGTCCGCTTGCTGGCTGACGCCCGATACCAGATTAGGGATAGAGGTGGAGATTAAGGACATTAGTTACTACCGATTAATCACTTGGTAAGCATCCAAGTTATCAAAGATTGTATAATCGGCAGTATCGTCATCAAAGTCCTTCAGGGTAGCCAATGCGGTTGCCTCATCNGCCGCCAGTACCCTTAGTAAGTCCTCAGANCCCACTACACGATCTTGAAAAATCCGACTCGCCCGTACCGTGATATAGGCCCGAGCAGGTTGCGGGAGGTCAGTGAAGGCGAGGAGGATAATGATCTCACCTTTTAAATCCTGATCGAAAACAAAGGTATGATCTTTCCGGTCATACATTTTATTCCCCCGCTGTGTCACATCCAAAGACGGATACAGCTCGCTTTTAATATCAAACCGTACAGCCGTTGTTGGTAAATTAATATGATTATCACTGTCCCTTGTGATCGTGTAATCAGGTTCAGTGTTGAAGTGCCAGCCTCTCGACTGAACATCCCGGCTTACCTCATCAAGAATCTGCTTGGCTACCCGAGCTTCGGCATTAGTGGCTGTATCAAGCTGGTTGACCGGAGAATCACCAATGGCCGACAGCATTTGATTAACGGCCTCAAGTTCAGTTGAAAGTGTCAAGCTCATGTCTATTCAAAATACGCTAAAAAGCGGGGGCTGCAAGCTAAGTTTGGGCAAGAACGGGATGAGGGCTACCCGACCACCGGCCCGAACTTAAACTCACAGCCCCCGTGCTAATTACAACACTACGCTATAGTGATTTCCACAGCGGCCTCTGGACGGAGGATGCCGTGTCCCATCGCATAACGCGCCACAAACAGGGAACCTTGGAACTCAATCTTCCGCTCGGATTCGAGCTTGAGATCGAGCAACTTCACAGTACCCACTGCGCTCTTGTGGAAGCACAGAATCTTGGTATTGCTGAAGTCACCGTGGTAGGTGTTTTCAGAGTTCACACCCGTCTCAGCCGAACCAATGTTCGTGCTTGGTACGTTGTTACTGGCGATGACGCGCATTCCTGCGACCTTCACCACTTCACCTTCAACGTAGCTGCCCACTGCATTGGCGTTGCCAACGGCAGCGAGATGCTGAACGAGCAGGTAGTATTCTGCGGGCTTCATCACCGCAACACGGTCGCTGGAGGGTACGTTCTTCTCGTCAAGAGACTGAGCAGCATCGTAGATCGCGTCAGCAATCTCAGAGCCAGTATCGAGACCGGAAGCACCTTTATCCAGCACTGTGCCGCCGTTTCCACCAGTAATCGTAGCGGAACCGCGAGCGCACAGAGCCACCTGCTGAGCAACGGTTTGATCGAACTTCTTAGCCAACGCACGGCCCAGCTCAGTCGTATAGATCGAGCGGACATCATAATGATTCATGGCTTCATCCAGCTCATAGATCATTGTGTTAGCCGTCAGCATGGAGTCGATGTGAACCNCCTTCTCATTGGCTTTGATTTGAGACAGGTAGCTATTGCCGCTGTCCATGATGTTTTCACCCGCCACATGGTAAGCAGCCGAAGCCACACCGGTCACGGGGAACTGAGCCGATTTTCCTTGAGAAATCGTCCGCACAGTATGCAGAGGCTTGAACACGTTGTTGGTTTCAAACGTGGTCAGCACCTCTCCAGCGAACTGTTTCAGGAAAAGGGCATTGGCATCGCCAGAGGCATTTACTTGGCCTAGGCGTGAGGGAGTAGTTGCACTCATGTCTAATACATCCTTTTGTTTCTGATTTCAGTTATTAATGCCTACAAGCACTCACTTGTAGAGCTGGTTCTTTGCTGGTCACATCGTCTTTTTGCCAACTCCAGACAACGGTTATCCACCAGTAGTGGGCCGAAGGGCGTTCAAACAATCAGTTCGATATGCCTTGCATCGTAAACCTAGTCGGTAACTAGAAGTAAGTTACCATAGAAGTCAATCCATTTGTGGATTATTTTTTAGATTCAAGCTGTTGCTCCAATTTATTGATGTAGAAACCGAGGTCTCTAACTAAAGCTTCGCTCTCAGGATTCTCTGTTATCTGCTCCATTCCCACTGGATGTCTCTCCGCTATCTCCTGAAACCCGTTCAGCTTCACTGTCACCCCGCAGCCTACGTTGGCGAGCAGCAGCAATAAGATCGTCAACCATTGTATCTTTTTCATCTTTTCGTTGTTGAGCCATTCGGGCCGTTTGAATATCCCCTAGCCGCTCCAAAGCAGAAAGTATGTGAGGAANNGCTTTANNAGCGGCTAGGAGTTCACTAANCATTACTGAACTTTGTTTTCAATNTCAGCNACCTTGACGTTNCCACGGCTTGTGGANTAACCAAGGCTACTCANNGCAGCAGCNATNAAAGCCACTGCCTTCTCGATNCCTGTAGTCCCTTCTGGNGCGATCACNCCGCTGGCGTANANCAANCCGCATAAAACGGCACAGGTTGAGAGCCAGAACTCAGTCGTACGATAACCGGATTTTTTCATAATATTTCTCTCTTAGTATTATTAGTTTTATTTTCTATCCTAACAGATCACTTGCGTCCAGCCTTCGCTGCACATCGGCCCGATAAGCCGGGTCTTTTGCATACCGAGGATCAGACATTAGGTCTACTAACTCGGCGTTGCTCCGAATTGCCAGCCCTCCAGACCCGCCCTTTTGTCCTGCAAGGAGTTGGGGAGCCTGTCCGCCGGTAGCGGAAGTATAGCGGGCGTACATTCCCTGCACCGCCATCTTAGCGTCATTCACATCGCCTCCCATCACTGAGCGGTTATAGGCGTCTAATTCTGATTCAGGAACATTATCCTTCGCCCACTCAATCATTGATTGGAAATTAGATTCCCCGCCAATGCTGTCCATAACCTGTCCCTCCTCTCGGGAGGATACCGCTTCCTGCCCTGCGATATAGCCATCCACCAGCTCTCTAGGGTAGCCCATGTCAGCCAGTTCTCTGTAACTATCATCAGATAGCTCCCCCGTTTCTTGCAGTTCGTAGGTGAACGGCTCAAATTTTTGCTGCCATTCGTCACTGGTTTGTGGGGGTTCGGCAGTGCCTTCTTCCGGGTCAACCNGCTGCTCGTCTCCTGACCCCATTTTGGATTCCAATTCCTGATAAGCGTTAGCTAAGTCCTCCGCTGATTGGAACTTCTCAGGAAGCCACTCAGGACGATCTGAGGCAGAGGCTTCTCCATCTGTTTGGTTTGTCGTTTCCACACTGTCCGCATTATTAGGATCAGCGAGGGGTTGGTTAGGTGCTTCCGAACCAGTAATTTCCGGTTGGACTTCAACGATATCAGACATAGAGTCTCCTTCTTTTAGTGTTTATTAGCCCTCAAGCCCTCATTAATAGCGATTAAGACTGAGGAGGTTCTTCCTCTGGTGGAAGTTCTTCGCCCGCTTCTTCTGCTTGCTGCTGCATCATGCCTGTTTCAGTAGCAGAGCGGATAGCCTGTGGGCCGAGCTTCTCGGTCATACGAGCCATCATCATCTGCTGCTGTTGAGCCTGTGCCTCGGCTTGGACATCCTCCTGTGACCGGATCAGTCCTTCGGTGTCTATACCAAGCGAAGTAGCGCGGCGGTTTAAGTAGTCAGATACATTTACATATTGCTGGATGGCTTCAGGGCCNAATATCTGCCCCACNCCNGCCACAAACATATCTAATTTAGAAAGATCATTACCCCGGCCAAGTGCTTCCACACCGGTCACAATCATGGGCTTTACAAGGTCTCCCTTGGGTATCTTCGGCAGTCGCTTCTCTTTCGCCATCCGATCCATGATGCGGGTGACAAGAGGAAGCTGGAACTCTTGGGATAAAATAGAATAAGCACCACCGAGNGCTGCTTCAAGNTCCTGAGCCATGAACCGAATCTCTTCCGCAGTGACCCGCTCCGCATCCCTCTGAACAGCCGCATTCAACAGGAATGCGAAGCTAAGTCGCTGCTCGATGGCTTCTGCCACCTCCTTGGCTACTCTTAGGTCTGCAAATTTCTCAAGCTGGAGAACACTTACATCATTGCTTCGGCCTGATACGAAGGCTCCGCTCGGGCTTTCAGCAAGAGCNTTAGCCTTTGTGGTTCCGTTAGGATCAACCAAGATTTTAATATTAGAGGACGCCGCAGCTAGTTTCACAATAGCCTGAGTAAGAGCTTCGAGACTCTTTAAGTCCCCAAGATATTCCTCCACTAAGCCACGGCCATAGTCCTCACCGTCCACCCGACTGTACCTGAGAGGGATATAAGGGTTATCCTCTTCTTTGAAATAGCCTTCAGTGCCGGGAATAGCAGTNCCTTCAGCCTCCTGCCACACATAGAATCGTCCATCTTCCTGACGACAAACGGCGGTNTATAAATCAATGGTAGGCTCGTTNTANCCTGTCTGCCGTTGCAGGGCTTCGATATTGACCTGTCCTTTAATATCGTCGGGCAGGACACTCGGGGAAACAGTTTCNTTCGTAACAATGTGCAACACATTCCCGTATGGATCGCGCTTAACAATGTAGTTCTCTAGCTGGAAAACCCGGATGCCGCCCTCTTTAGGTGTGACGACTAGAACATTACCCGCCACCACAAGGTGCTTGAGAGCCTCAAACACAGGCACGCGCAGAGCCGAAGTCTCCACTTCCCGCATAACAGTTCGCTCAATCTCTGAGAGAGCTTTTTCTAATTCTGTCTTTGCTTCGTTATCCCCACCGAGTTGAATAAGTTTATACCTATCCACACTGAGCCGAAAAAACGGTGAATTAGGTGGGAACAGTGTGAGTAACAGCTTGGAAGCCAAGTTATTCACGCCTCTCGCCCCGATGCCCTGATAAGGAGTTACATATTTAGTGGCAAAGGAGTGGCCCTGCGGTGGAACCAAGGTGGGAATAGTTAACTCTGAGCATTCCCTAGCCCGTTCAAGGTAAGTCTGCCTTAGAGTTTCGCACTCATTATAGAGTGCCTTGGCGGTTTTGCCGTATTGCATAAAATTATACTGGAATATTTAGTCCCGTGGTTCCTGAAGAACTAGGAGCTGCCATGTCAATTCTCAGCGCAGCGCGTCCCCGCCTCTTCCGGGTCAGTCCTCCAGAGGAACCGCCAGCGCGTCGATAGGAAGGGTTCTTCACCCTCTTCGCTACCGGAGTAGGAGGCGGCGGTGGTGGAGGCGCAGGATCAGGCGCAGGAGACGGGCTGGGAGATGAAAAACACATAACTTATTATTTATTCGGGAGTTAAGACAGATTTCGACTGCTCGTCAAACTTTTCTTTCAACAAATCCACCACTTGACGCCTTCCAACCGCCATCCAAATTTCTCTTTCAGTATCCAAAGGCCGGGGGCATTGGTCAGGAAACCGCTGATCTAATTCTTTTAATAAAGTCTTAGTGACTCGGGGAAAGGGTTGTTCATCATCAAACGTCATCTAGTTCCTTTGGTAAATCACCTCTGTCTATCCGGTGTTTCGTCTCAAGTAGAGCCAAGCAGTTCCAAGCCGCTGCTACATCATGCCTCTCGTCTTTAGCCCCGCCAAGATGCTTAAACAAATGCCTCAAAGCGGAGTCTANATAACGAGAAAGAGGCTGNCCTTTTTCCCAATTCCTGCTGCCNTACTTNATGGCCCCTTCTTCAAACTGNCGGGCTACCAAGTAAATGGCATGGGGAGGNAGTAAATCATACCTCCCTTTGCCCTCTCTCGTATCTCTCACGCTCCCGGTGTCAAACGCCTCTCTACGCCCGGAGTCCTTTACTGATATATTATCACTCATTTATTTAATCCTCAAGTGGCTTGATTCCACATTCGATTGCTACTAAAGCTTCAAGAGCAGCTCCCCTGCTGGACTGCCAGCCCGGAAGGAAGGTAATACAGTCACACCCTATTAGCTGCCCAATGTCCTCCTTCATATACACCTCCCGAGGCAGGTCAGTCTGTCCATCAAAGTTCTCGGCAGGGTTGATCGGATCATAACCGGCTTCCTTTAACTCGTCGGCTCTCTGATGGAACGCAGGAAAATTCCAATCAGGATAACCTGTCATTGGCCCTGAAATATAAACTTTTATTGGGGTGGGTTCCATAAGATGACTTCCTGCTGATCGTGGTTATAGTCAGTGGCTCTAAGAATACGGGCCAGACGGGCTTGTGTNAGGGCGTNNTCAGGCCCNAACCCNGCTTTCTCNTAAGCTCCCACNACCGCTGACCAGTAATCATCTGNATCTTCAAGAAGCCGTTCCGCCCGCTTAGGGCCNATNCCGGGGCATCCTGCATAGCCGTCAGTCGCATCTCCTGTCAGGACTTGAAGGTAGAAATTGTAATCAGCTTCCTCCTCGTCAACGGATGTCACTCCAATGTCCTTGCTCCAGTTAAAATGAGAACCGGGGACTGTCCCGAAGTCCTTGTCGATGGACGCAATAATGCAGCCTTCGTTTTCTTTCTTAGTTGCCTCGATCCCAATAGCATCGTCCGCTTCTAAAGAAGGAACTGAACGGGCATCCAACTCCTCAACCATCCATTCCCTTATTGCCTTGAGAATCACAGGCTTTCTCTTCCCTGCCCTATTTGCTTTGTAAGAACTGTCTACCAACTCTTTTCTAAAGTTATCTGAAGAAGATAAATAGATAGTCACTTCACTTCCATCCAGTTTTGATTGTAATTCCTTTAGCCAATGCTCGATGTGTCCTCTACACTCCTTGGCGTCAGCGTGGAGAGTCCAGAGGTCATCCCCCCAGTGAGTCGGTGTTTCTGCTTTAGCAGCGTGTTGGTAAGCGACGATGTCTCCGTCAATTAGTATTTTTCTTGGCATGATAATTTACTCTCTTTAAGGCTTTGATCTGCGCCCTGATTTCTGCTTTCTCAGTGTCCTCTGCTTCCATGTATTTTAAAGCCAAGCTGATCTGAGGCTCCTTCTCAAGGGAATAGGGGTGGATTAGTTTCAAAAAGGCTATGGCCTTCGCCCCNTGTAATGTCCATCTCGAAAAACTTCGTGCCGCTGGTCGGTCAACATAAGAGCCGTCCGCTGATCGTCCTCCAAAGAGCTTGTCTAATTTCTCAATGGGGCGCGGACAGCAAGAACTGATTTGTACCCTGATACATTTACGACTGAACGTAACGCATCCTTCTCCGTCAAAGTAGCCAGCTAAATAAGCCAACTCAGTTTGTTTTAGTTTTTCCATCCAATTTCATTCTATTGTTTAGTGAGTCTCTGCCCAATTAAGGCCCACCTTGTATTCTCCATCCAAGCGGCAACGGAAGTTAAAAGAACGTCCCGCATCTTGAATAGCCTTCACTGCCGTCTGGCCCACCAGATCAGCTAGTCCTTCATCAACTTCAAGTTGCATTTCATCATGGATATGTCCGACCAAAGCATACTCCCTCCCGAAACTCCAATTCCGCAAGGCTAAATACCGGTCAAGCAGCACAGTGGCCTGTTTCATTATGAGCGCACCCGCACTCTGGAGAAGTGTATTCAGTGCAGCATGAGGACTGCGGATAGGAAGGTTCCTCCCATCCAGACCCACCAGATAACCCCGTGATTCTACAGCCGCCTCCACCGCCTCCCGAAGGGCTTTAAGCGCGGGCGTCTTATTAAGGAACTCGGCCTTAATCTGTTTCCCTGCTGCCTGACCCTTACCGATGATCTTCCCGATCTTCTCATCCCCCGCGCCATATAGGAACGCATAGATAAAGGTCTTAGCATCGTCCCTCGTCGGGAGTCCCGCAGCATTCTGATTGGCTGTATGGATGTCTTTTTCGAGAAGGATTCTGGAATAGGCTCCACCATCATATCTCGCCATGTAGTGCGCCAAGCAACGAAGCTCCAATCCGCTCGCATCGCATCCAACAAGTTTTTTTCCTTCTGCAACAGTGAAGAGTTCACGGCATTCCTTTCCATACGGCGAACTCGCATTAGGTACTTGCGCGAGGTTAGGTTTACTATGTGTGCAACGTCCCGTCACCGCCCCGTTAGTTGTCACCCGTCCATGCAGACGCCCATCTGCTTTGACTAACTTTAGCCACGCCTCCTTGCCTTCCGCAAGCTGGCCTAGCCTTTTCTGAATCATCAGGTNCTCCAAAAGAGGGCCAGCCTCTTCAAATCCCTGTTGGCTCAAATCCCGCAACACCGGCTCATCCACCCGAGGTTTCCCGTCAGGAGTGAAGTCAGAAGGCTTCCACCCTCGCTTCATAAACCGCTTGGCAATCTGATCCCGACTGCCGGGGTTAAAGGGAATCTTTTTNNTGAGCGGCTCGCCTTTCTCAATCGCAGCCAAGGCAGTCTTTTGTGTAGTCTTGTTAGCCTTGGCCCATTCTTTAGCTACTACCACAGCTTCCGCTTTCGTCCGAAAAGTTTCCGTACCAAAGTTCCACAGAGTTTTCTTCATGGTCTCCACCTCTGGATGAAATACCTTTTGAAGCTTATCCTCAATCTCTGCCCGCTTCGTAGTCAAGTCAGCAACAAGTCCCATTGCCTTATCCTGATCGAACAGGAACCCNTGNCGCTCTTGAAAGTGAATGATCCCTCCAAACTTATGCTCTAAGCTGATCGCAGTTTCAGAATACTTCCGATCCGTAAGTGCTTGATAAAGCTTAGTAGTCACCTTCACATCCTGAACGCAATACTCCTGCATCTCAGCACTCCATTCAGAGAAGTCATTACTCTCCTTGAAGTCGCCCTTGAGCATTCCAATGCGATGACCCCACGCCTTGAGGCTGTGCGAGCCTATGAGGTTTTTAGGGAAATCAGGAGCGGTGTTAATCCTCCCGAAATCCTTATCCCGTAAGTCAGACCAAATAAGCCGGGTCATCAGGATGGTGTCCCTGACCTTGCCCCTCGGCATCCAACTTGGATTCAGTTTCTTAATGACAGGAATATCAAAACCAACAATGTTATGTCCGACAATCGTATCGGCGTTCTGTAGCATCGTTAGAGCTTCTTCAATTCCCCTCCCGTCAGGCTGACTATTAAATTCATATATCCTTCCTGCCATGAGGTCAGCAATACAGATACAATGAATCTGAGTTGTAGCGTCTAGGAGTCCGTCCGACTCCAGATCAAATATTAGTGTTCTCATCGTCGAAATTAAACTCCAGTTGGGTTGTGGGTTCTAGTTCCGCCATGCCGGGGAACTCCAGTTGTGTGTATGTTGTATTCATAGTGTTAGTTGTTGAAATCTTCGGGGAGGATTGGTTCAGGGAACCCAATTTCCCGTGTTCTTCCGGTTTCATGTGTATACTCCAGTCGCGCACAGAGGCCCGTCTCGCCTGTCCATCTATTCTTTACGATCCGAACCTGTGTGACATTTTTATCTGCGGCATCCTGCTGGTTCCGCTCAAGTCCCAACACGATGTCCGAGAGCTGACCGATGCCTCGGCTCCCTCGAAGGGATGCCAATGAAATCTGTCCACCCTCTTCAAATGGCTTACCGTCTGAAGTTTTAAGATGGCTCACCAAAATCAATCCAATCTTCAGCTCCTCCACAAGGGAACGGAGCTTGGTCATGGTCACATCAATCAGTCGCCGTTCATCTCCTCCCTCCAGCCCGCTAACCACTATGGAAAGATGGTCGAGGAATATCCACTGGCATCCGCACCCCCTGACCATGTAACGAATACGGTTAAGGAGGTTATCAGAATCCACACTGCCAAAGTGGTCATAGGTGAAGAACCGATCTGTGCCTACAGACCTCTCAAAAGCATCCTTTAGTTCAGCCTCTTCAACTTCATCTTTACCAAGGTGGATAGGTTTGGATAATTCAATACCAACAATACCCAACGTGGTTCGGCGTACACTCTCTTCCAGTGCGATGTATCCTACAGTCTGGCCTTGGGTCATCAACCAGTGACACAGCTCTCGACAGAACTGGCTCTTACCAATGCCTGACCCTGCGGTGATCGTCACCAGTTCACCCTGTCGAAGCCCGTGCGTCATCTCATTGACCCCCTCGAATGGGTAGGGTACAGCCTCGGCTACATCCACCTCAGTGATGTAGTCCCATAAATCAGAGCCACCCACAATCCCGTCAGGTCGGTACTCCTTAGCATCCCACATCGCCTTAACCAGTTCCGCACTACGGCTGGCCGTTAGCATCTCATTCGGGTCTTTAAGGGGGAGGGTAGCGATCTTCGCCTTGCCGGGGGAAAGCAGTGCAGCACACTGTTTAGCCGCCGCTCGACCCGGCTCATCTTGATCGAACATAAACACCACCGTCTCAAATCGTTCAATGTAGGAAATGTTCTTGGCTACTGTCTTAGCAGCGGCGGGTGCGCCATTAGGAACACTCACCACGGGCCACTTGAGCTGCTGACATTGTGAAACTGACATCGCGTCGATCTCCCCCTCAGTTACCACTAGCATCTTACCTCCGTCACTCCAAAGGTGCTGGCCGAAGAGGCCCATGTTGGAGGCATCCCCAAGGATCATAAAATCCTTATTACTAAACCGGAGCTTCTGGGCGATGATGGCTCCTTCATTATCTTTGTAGGTGGCAATCTGTACTGGCTTGCCATTGTAGCTTCCTAAGCGGTAATCCCATTTTGAACAGGTTTCCTTGGTTAGCTTCCGCTTCGGTAAATCCTCAATCTCCCCCGATATAAATGTGTGCATTTTAGATATTTTATGTGTTGTGCTGGGAGCCGAGGCTCCTTCGCTGTGTTCATAGTGCTGGCAGCTAAAACAAAACCCATGTCCATCGCTGTAGCGGCCAAGTGCGTCACTGCTTCCGCAATTAGGACAGGGCTCGTGCGCCACGAAATCTGAAGTGTCGTTGTCGTTCATTATTGAATCCACTCCTCTGGTATGCTCTGGTGCGCCCATAGGAACCCCTTCTTCTCTGCCCACTCCCCGTANCTGGTGTCGCTATTNCGACTCAGCTTTACCCGTGCGTTCTGNAACACAAACCGGATGTCTAATAAAGGGTTAGCTTCCTTTACAGCTACCATCTTCGTTCTGTCTGAAGCTTTGAAAAAGCCCTTGGCTTCGATGACGATGCCATTCGACAAAATGAAATCAGGCGTGTAGGTGCATTTCCGAACATACCCTAGTCTTGTCGTTTCGTATTCAAACCGCACCCCAGCGTCCCTTAACTGGGATGCGATTTGCCGCTCAAATTTCGAGCGGTACTTTGGGGGTTTAGAAGTCACTTGCGTGTGCAGCTTCCTCTTCTACCTCCCCAAATACGGATTCCGGTAGGCTCTCACCTCCGTTAACCTGTTGTTCTTCATCAATAGTGAAGCCGTAGGCACTAGCATCCGATGGGTTGAAGCCACCGCTACCTTCCTCACGCACAATCACTGCTTTAGGAACGAGGGTGATTCCGAACCCGAGGGACGGGACGTACCAAGGCTTCAACTCTGCCGAGATTTGAAGTTTAGCCCCATAACCTACATTCGCTTCACTCGGCTTGCCATGCTTATCAAAAACAGTAGGCCGCTGCTCAAAAACAAACTCACCTTCACGATTATAAATCTTGTGCTTCATCTTAAAGGTAACGGCTATGTTCCCCGTCTCATTGTCCTGCTGATCCACCTCGGGATTAAACGGACTGTGCTGGCTGGTTTTCAGCTTCTTCTTCCCCTGCCTACCGCACTCCTCTTTATACAGTTCCTTATAGTGGGCTACGAACTCGGCCTTGTACGGCTCGGCTTCTTCAGGGGTAAGGATTAACTTCACAGAGAACTCCCCCTCCTTCGGTTTATACTTATAATCGGGCTGGGTCAGCTTCGGGAAGGACGCTACACCGACAGGCGTAGGCTTCATCATTATTCTTTTCATACTATTATATATTCCTCGGTTAGGATTAGTGTCGAGGACAGGATGGAAGAATCCCTCAAGCCCTCATTTTGATTTACGCGAATCAACCAAAAAGGTAGCTCGCATCCCGAATCTTNGCAATTTCAAAGTCACCAAAATCCATCATTTCTATGTTAGTTTCCAGCCGCTCCTCTTCGGGTAACAGCCCGTTGAGTTGTTGCTGAAAATCGGTTAGCTGGCAGGTTTCAAAAACCTCAATAAAGGATTCTTTCGTCTGCCGCAAAAGTTCATCCACATTCGACGCATGGCATCCAAAGCAGTCATGGATCGTCACCATCGGAAAGCCGCTGCACCTNTTCACGGTCTTGTGCATAATCGAGGCATCCAAGCTGTGAACAAAGTTGGGAGCAACGGCGTTGGTTTGCCGTCTGACGGAAACCTGACCGGGAATACTCTCGCTTAATGCTACATACCGGAACTCCCCTGCGATGGTGGTCTTAACAGTGCGGGACTGCTGGAGAAAGTAACTTTGGTGGACTAGGAATCCGCACGGGCTGATCCATGAGAGTGGAGTGTTCGTTGCAGCTACCTTCCCGGCCATACTCCTGAGCCAGCTCATTGTGGAGGCAGCATCCGGTACGACTTTAGCAATCGCATGNCTGACCCGCTTCGCCATCCACATCACCCTCTTTCTAATGGATTGATCCTCCCACAACTGGTCATTTTTATTAGCCTGAGCGATGGCTGCTTCCTCGATCTGCTGACCAAAGCCGTAGAGGGTCGCACCATAGGGCAGGGTCATCACAGGGCGTTTCACTAGGGATCGAGTAATCCCGAATTTCAACCACTCCCTAGCTTGTGGCTCAGGGCGATCCCTAAGCTGTTCTATAAGCTCATCGGCTACTTTGGTATAGATGTCCTTGGGCCTCGCTGACTCACAGCAGTTAGTTGCCTCGGCTCCCTTCGGGTCTCTCTTCAGGAGGGAGAGGATTTGAAGGCCGTTACTGCTCGCATCCAATAGGACTGGCAGGGAACTTTTGAAGTTCTCCGGGTCACTGCTTTGGCTATAGCTTTGGTACTCCATACACGCCCGGAGGAACATCCAAGGCTCATCCGCATCGAGCCACCACCTATTACTAAAGGGGTCATTGGCCGCTGCTAGNATTCGATCACGGTTCATCTCTACCCATGCCTGTCTGGCTTCAAACGGAACCTTGTCCTCACCAAAACAGTTAGCGATGTGAACCCTGAGCCACCCCGCCCCATTCTTCCCAAGAGGNTTGGCCTCGGCAAACTCCAACAAGGCCCGAGCATAGCCACTGCCCTGCGGCTGGAGGAAGGTTGGGATGTAGTATGCCCTTCCCCTGAAGTCGCAGTGGGCAGGAAAATAAATATCCTGATCTAAGAGTCTTTCCGAGAGGTTAAGAATCTTAACCAAGGAGATGCGGTGCATCTTCATGTCTACATTGAACCGGTAAATCTGAGTAGCCTTNCTGCACCAAGCCCGGAGTGCGTCCCTGTTGGAACTAATGTCATCAGGCTTGGATGGGAGTTCCTTCACTCGGTTCATGGGAAGGCTATTAATCTCCTCTAGTCCCTTATCCCAGAACTCCCTCATGGTTTCATAAAGCCGATTGTTGATCCGCCAAGGCACAGCTTGGAGCCGATTGATGGAGGAATACACCTCTGGCATAGAGTAGCCTTCGAGGTCTTTGATAAAGTTACTATTAAAAGTTTTTACAATCGCCACCGGCCTCCGGAATTGAGCTGTGTACCCACCTGAAGTAGGGTCTCCATCAACCCACGGGGCGGGAGGCTCCACCATCGGCATATAAACAGGCGTCAAGGCTTCGGTGTTCTTGGCGAACTCCTCCAGCCACTCCATACAGTCATCGGAGGGGATTACATAGGTCATCGCCTTCTTAGCCCTGAGATACCTTTTGCTGAACTCGATCAATCCGGTACGGGCCTTGAAGATTTCCAAACAAGCCAGCCCTACATGAACTCTCTCTGTGGATGTCCAAAAATCATAGCTGTCTTTGTTTAAGCTACGCATGGCCCCCTTCTGCTGCCGCACCCTAAACTCCTCCCCACGCTTTTCACGCTGCATATAGGCATCCATGCTCTCAAAAAAGAGAGGATGCTCCCGCTTGATGTGGTTAAACCGTGCCTCATCCTCAAGAGTCTTGCCAATCTTGCTTGCCACTGAGCTAATGGTGCGTTCCCGGCTGATCGCATCTAGGATTGCACGGCTGGCAAGGGCGGCGACTACATGAGAATCAAGCTGACTAAGGAATTTAACAGAGGTGTGATTGACTCCCGGCTTAGATACCGCTTTATCAACCCACTCGCGGACTCCGTTAGCTACCTCGTCAATACAGTTAGTGAGAAGCTTCCGCGCCCCTCGGTTACGGGTCTCAGTTCCCCGACTAATTCCGAGCTGTCTTAGTGCGCGATCCCTGTGCCGCGCTTGCTCGGTCATCTCCACATCCAGTTGTTGTTGTTGTTGAACAATCATTTTCTCCCCGATTGTTGTTGCTGTTTGCCACTGTGTCGGCCACTAGAACTAAGTATTCCTATTATTACATCCATTAGTGGATACTGTTAAGCAGTTTTTAGGAAGGGTGATTAGTTGGAGTGTATTCACAAGTGGATAGGTTTACTTAAAGATTTTGAATCCAACACATCTGGTGCGAGCAAGGGGAGTCGAACCCCTACATCCTTTATGGATACTGGCTTTTGAGGCCAGCGCGTCTACCGATTCCGCCACACTCGCGCCTGAATTAGGTAGGATTCGCCACATATAATAACACATTTTAATAACGATGGATTAAGTCTATTAGGACTTACAGATTGTTTTCAGCACCGACAAAACAACGGCTACTAAAAACATTACTACCACCATATCAATGATGAACTGTACTCGATCACGCTTCATCATCCTTTTGTGAGGCACTTCGGCGGAAAGGGCAAGTAAACGCTGGCGTGTATTCTCCAACGTATGCACCCGCAACATTAAATTGAAAATACTCTACTGCCTCGTCGTAGCCCATGCCGTCTCTCTCTACGAGGATGTCTATGCACACATCTTCGTTGTAAAGAGCCTTCGGNTGCGANCCGTTGCTTACTACAACNCCCATCCACGCTTGTTCAAATCCATCAGCGAGCAGGATGTCATCGTCAGGATAGTTTTCTTCAATATAATTATTGATTACTTCTTTAGTCATTTTTACTCCCGTTTAATTCTGTTTCGTAAAACTCCATTTTAACTTTAGCCCAATACTTCTCTGTGGCTTTCTTACGGTGTCCTGTAGGCCCGCCATTCCACATCCGCGCTGCATCCTCAAAGGTAGGCTGTCTACCTAGCCGCTTAGGTGTGCAATAGATTTTCATGTAGTCCCGGCAGATGGTCTTGGCCTTCTCCCGATCATAACAGTCATCAGGGAACGTAAATGGACTCAACCTGTATTTCGCACGGAAACGGTTAACATCCTCGACTACAGCTTTCCCGATCTGGAGACAGCCATGACTTCTTCCACCGTCCCCGATGGCTCGATCATTTCCACTGGATTCAACGGCGATTAAGGCCGTCAGCATCTTTACAGTTAACATCATAATATATGGGTTCCTTTTTAGTATTGTTGCTGGTGTTGGTTAGTTGCAGTCAGGGCAGGGGTAGCGTAATGAACTATCCGGTTCTACTGCTAGGCTTCCCCGTCCCCGACAAAACTCGCAAGGTTCTTCATCATCGTCATCATGCAGCTCGCTTGCATCGAAATCGTAGCGGTTAAAGTCAATCACGCTGTCCTTTCTTCGAGCCTCTTCTCCTCAAGCTTCACAATAGCGTCAGTCAGGTTCTTCGGTGCAAGGTGGGCATACCTCATGGTCACTTGGATGGACTTATGCCCAAGAATCTCCTTAACGGTGAGTAAGGGGACACCAGCTTGGACTAAGCGGGAGGCACAGGTATGCCTCAGTGCGTGAGGGACGTACTGGGAGTCCTTGGAATGGCCGAGCAGTCCTTTAACATAGTTCCACACATGATTAAATGAGGTCTGCTTGACGTTGACGAANGGCGTCTCTAGNCCCAGCTCTCGGCGTCTCTCCAGAATCTCCTTGATGCGGGAGGTCATAGGGACTGAGCGAGGCGTATCGTTCTTAGACTTCCACACGGTAAGGCTTTCGTTGTCGCAGTCGCGCCATTGAAGGGCGAGAGCCTCCCCCACCCTCATTCCTGAGTCAACAAGGACGAGGATGAGGTCGGCCATATCGTTGCGTGTGAGATCACGAAATTTTGCAACAATTTCCTCCTCTTCAGCGTAAGTGAACCAACGGATACGTCCCTTCGGCTCTTTCTTACGCTCAATCTTTGGCATCCCCCGTAGCCACCCCCGGTCATAGCCGAATTTAAGCATCTTACTTAGGGCGGCTAGTTTCCGGTTAATGGTGGCGTTAGAGTTTCCTTTGTCCTCAAGGGAGATGATAAATGAATCAATCTGCTCAGGCATGACATCCTCAAGTGGATTGGTTAGACCAAAATATTTAGTTACCAACTCGCCATTAAGGTAGAGCGTCTTTTCAGACTTAGCTCCCTTCCAGTACCGTCGATAGGTGGACTCTAGAAGGTCTCCCCATGTCCGGTTCCCGGCAGACGCTATCTCCTCAACAAACTTTCCTTCAGCCAGAGCTGCCTTGGTGTGATAACCCCAAGTCTCAGCGTCCATCTTATTCTGGAACTGTCTGCGAATACGCTTGCCCTTGTANTGGACAGCNACTTGAAATGAATTTCCTCTCTGTGTGATTTTCACTAGCAATTACTCCTTATCTCTATAGGTACTGATATAAATAGTTTTAGTGGGACTAGCCATGTAGCTAACCTTCACTCCATCGTCGGTGATGTACTCAACCTTCTTTCTAGTCACGGCTTTAGCGACAGCATTGCTCTCACTAACCTTAACAATCTCATAGGTAGCTCCATCCATGTCCAGCCTCTCGCCCACCTTGCGGCGAACTTGGCCGTCCTTGACTAGCTTTACGGTTTCCCAGATTTCCATCTTGCCTACTTTGTCTCGGAGTATTTGAACTCCCCATCGGGTTTCTCTTTCAATGCTCATGTGTAGCCTCCCGTTCGCGCTTCCATTGGCGGCACTTCTTAATCCACTCAATAGCCTCACGGGCTGGTTTGGTTTCACTTATCGAACAGCCGTTTGAGCCGTATTCATAATTCGCAATCTCTCCCTCCGCCATACCCCACAATGCCTCAAGGTTCTCGATTGCTTTCCAAGTTAGTGCTGGTCGTTTCATTATTCGCCCTCCTCATTCCCGTGGTTCTTAGGCCATGTCGCTTGCGGGGGAAGGTCATCCAGCCACCGCTCTAGGTCAGCGTGTGTGTCAACCATGTTGGTTAAAATTCTGGTAGGAACTTCAGTTCCTAGCTCGCTGATCAGCTTCCAGTAATTATCGACCATCGCCCATAGTAGGGGTTTAGTCATCATCGGTTTTTTAGTTTTTTTAGTTTCCATGTTATTGCTGTTGTTGTTGTTATTGTTGTTGTTGTTATTCATCGTCAGGTTCCGGTTTCCCGAAACACAGCCATTCAAAAAGGAGCGCAATACAGAATATGGGAAGAGTGATGATCAGCAGAAGCACTGCTGCTACGAATACGAATCCCTCTACTACTGATGCCCTCAGTTTCATGTTTGTTGTCGCTGGGGAATAGAATACACGGGTGGATGAAATAGACAAGAACTTTCTTCACTTTTTTTCACCTCTATAATTGTGGGTTATTCTGAAGAGAACTGTTTAAGAAGCTGCTGTCCCTTAGCAGTCAGCCTCACTAATTTCTGCCTTCGGTCAGTGGGGTTCTCATGGGCCTCAACAAGATCAAGACCTATGGTATGATGCCGAGTCCAATCACTCAGGGCCGCTACGTTCCTGCTAACAGAGCTTTGGGCTATCCCTAAGTGTGAACTAAGGTCTGACATTAGGACAGGCTCAGGGTGAGCTAGAGCGATGCGTACATAGGTGCGTACAGTTTGAGTGGGCATATCCGGGTCAATGATCTGAAAAAGATTCAGCAACTTGTTGAAGTCCATGAGACGCCGAAGGCTACCCTTTGGCCGGGCCTTTCCTATTGTCGTAGTCGGTACTAGGGCTGGACGGCTTCCAGCAGGGCGGCGTATAGACAATGCGTATTCTCCCCAGTGCTATAAAATACTCTCCTTTGTATAAGTATGCTTCAAAAGCACATGGGTTTGCAAGCGAGCGTTCAATCCAAACTTTTCCTACAAAATACACGGTTAATAATATCCCCCAACGGCGGTGTCGGTTCACGGCAGTTCCTCCTGTGAAAGAAACGGTTAAAAGAAACGGTTAACGCCCTACAGTCATAGATCGTGGGTATGCGTATAGTACGTGTACGTATGAGTTGTTTGATGAGGTGAAAAAAGTTTGATGAGGTGAACTTTGTTTGAGTAGGCAATAAAAGTTTGATGAGGTGAACTTTTATCAATGAGGCGAACAAAGTTTGACGCATCAAAGTTTTATCAAAATAAAAAAAATCCCCGGAAAAAATCCGGGGGAGGATGCGTGCGCTATGGCTTCCGCAAAAGCAGCCAAAGTAAAAGCGCAATCTGGGCGAGGGCCAAGGCGTGTTCTATTAGAGAGGGGCGGGGCGTTTTCATGGGCTAAATTTCCCCCTTCCGATTTCGCTTCGCCCGAACTACCGTGCTTGCGTCCAGCTTCGCGCCGTTATATTGCACAATATACCAACCCGAGTGAATCCGTTTCACGCCAGCTAATCGCAGCAAATTATTATTATCTAGTGCGCCCGATTCAATTTGAATTGTTTTCATTCTGCGCCCTCCCTGTTTTTTAATTCCATTGCAATGGCGCGTTGCCCCATCCTAAAAGATAGCTTGCCATTGATCCGGCTTGTATCGCCGCACGCCTTTCGCTGGATCACTTCCAGCAATGTGCTTGGCAAATCTTTTATCCGATAACTACGCAACGCGCCCGTTTCATTGTGCCGAAAATCGACAAGGCCATCACCGAATCGAACAACGGTTGCCGTGCCGTCCCCGCCAAAAAATTCGGGGTCTAATTCGCGCAACTCGATTGCCGTCACTAAAGCACTGGCAAGGCGAGTGTGTTCTTCTGAATTTTTCAAAAGGTTTTTTGCTATTTCAATCGGTGTTCGTTTTTTGCTCATTTCCAGCCCTCCGCCTCCGCCAATCGGTCAACTTCATCCCATGCAATGCGATGGCAGCCCACCACGATGCCGTGTTCGTTCACTCGTTCCAAACGGAAGCCCCCAACGTCGAAGGTTTCCCCGTTTGATTGCCATCCACTCTCCTTTCGGGATGCGGCAAAGCGGTAGAGCAACCGTGCGTCATCTAGCGGAACACGCGCCCCCCATGATGTTTGAACGCTATCCTTGGCATCAATCCACCATTTCGGATTTTTCCGCAAATAGATTTTTTGAACGCCATGCGGCATTTCCCGACGTTCGCCCGCTTTCCATTCGGCAATGGCTTCGCGGTTTTTCTCTTCAATAGCCTTTGCGCGGCGTTCCTCGCGGGCCTGTGTCTCGGACTCCCAACGTTCCGATTTGTCAATGATGTGCTGGCGTTC
>PBLS01000005.1 GCA_002721825.1 Magnetovibrio sp. | reverse complement strand
TCTTATCGTGCAGCATATAAAAAAGCCTATGGCAAGGAGGCAGATGTTTATGGTGTGCAAGGGTTTGATGCAGGCCAACTTGTTAGGGCGGGGCTTGATGCGGTTGGCGGTGATACAGGCGCACGTAAGAAGATGATTTCAGCTATGGAGAATGCTGTTATCGATTCCCCTCGAGGCCAATGGGTGCTCTCCTCGGCTCATAATCCGGTGCAGAACTTCTACCTGCGTCAGGTAAGGAATGGGGTCAATGAGGTTGTTAGGGTAGCTATGGAAAATCTGGCGGACCCGGCGAAAGGGTGTCGTTTGTAACATCGGCATATGTTTTAAATAGGATCCGCAGCGGGCCTCCTGTGCCGGCTGCGATTTTTCTAGCGATCCTAAGATTTCTGGCTGCCTTGTGATCGGATTCGAGCCATGGACTGGCTATTATTTTTTATTCAAACACTGAATGGCATACAGTACGGGCTTTTGCTGTTTTTAATCGCCAGCGGTTTGAGTATCGTTTTTGGAGTTATGGGCGTAATAAACTTAGCCCATGGCTCATTTTATATGATTGGTGCGTACTTAGCGTTTACTCTTTCCGAACTCACCGGAAGTCTTTTTTACGCTATTCTGCTTGGGATCCCTATTACTATGTTGCTCGGTTTTTTTGTTGAGCGTTTTTTTATTGTTCACCTTTATCACCGGGACCACTTGCAACAAGTGTTACTGACCTTTGGCCTTATTCTTATATTTAATGAATTGCAGCAGATCCTTTGGGGCGGAGATCCTCACGCAGTACCAATGCCGGCTGTTCTAACTGGTTCTTTCCCATTATCCGATACCCTAAGCTATCCCGTCTATCGTTTCTTTTTGTCAGCTGTTTGTCTCGGGATGTCGATTGTAATGTATCTGGTTTTAAAGCATACCCGATTTGGCATGCGTATTCGGGCCGGAGCATCAAATCGAACAATGATAGAAGCGCTTGGGATCAATATTCGTTTTCTGTATTCGCTTGTTTTTGCAATTGGTGTTGCGCTTGCGGGGGTAGCCGGGATGCTTGCAGCTCCCGTTGAGACCGTTTATCCGGGCATGGGAGAACAAATTCTAATCGTTTCGTTTGTGGTTGTTGTCATTGGTGGAATTGGTTCCATAAGAGGAGCGTTTATTGGAGCCCTAGCGATTGGGCTTGCAGATGTCTACGGGCAGGTATTCCTACCTGACCTTGCAAGCGTTGCAGTCTATGGTGTAATGGCAGGTGTATTGTTGTTGCGGCCCTCAGGGTTATTTGGTAGGGGCACATGACCGTAATTCCCTCAAAATTTGTGATTATTGTTCTTTGTTTTTTCATTGCAATACTGATTTTTGTGCCGTTTACCGGTGATAAGTATTGGATCAAGTTGGTTACCCGGATGATGGTGCTTGGTATGTTTGCTATGAGCCTTGATTTCATCGTTGGTTATACCGGGCTTGTGAGTTTTGGGCATGCGGCCTTCTTCGGTCTTGCTGCATACACGTTACACCTAATTTCTCCTGAAGAAACAGCCGTAAACCTCCTTTGGGCTTTACCTGTTTGTCTGCTGGTAAGCGGTACGGCTGCAGCTATAATTGGTGCGCTAAGCGTACGAACGCGCGGGATTTATTTCATAATGGTTACCTTAGCATTTGCCCAGATGCTGTTTTATTTTTTCCATGATTCCGATATTGCCGGGGGGTCAGATGGGGCATTTATTTATTTCAAGCCAGTAATTGTACTAGGAGAACTCACATTAATGGACCTTGACGGACAAAACGTTCTCTATTTCTTTAGTCTGGTTAGTTTGATGTTTGCTTATGGGTTCTTGCTAATCATTTTGAGATCTCCTTTCGGCCGTGTAATACAGGGTATAAAAGTCAATGAGCACCGGATGCGTGCATTAGGGTATAATACGTATATTTATAAATTAGTAAGCTTTATTATCGCCGGGCTGATAGGTGGCTATGCGGGCTTCCTCTTCGCCTGTATTGATGGATTTGTCCCCCCGGAATTGTTGGGTTGGCAGGAGTCTGGATTGGCATTAGTAATGGTTATATTAGGTGGTATTGGCACTTTATTCGGACCGGCACTAGGCGCGGTTGCCTTGCTCGGTGTTGAGGAGTTGTTCCGCGAGCGACATATTTTTGGACAACTTTCTGAACATTGGCAGATAATGCTCGGAGCTTTTGTAATTGCCGTAGTTCTGATGCTTAAAAATGGGATCGGGGGCCTAATTTTAAAAATTGGTGATAGATTAAAAGGCTCTGTAAGATGAGTGACCCGCTGCTTCTTGCACAGGATTTGTCGGTTAGTTTTGGTGGATTACACGCTGTTTCGAACCTTAATCTTGAAGTGGAAATGGGCGAGGTACATGCGATAATTGGTCCGAATGGAGCTGGCAAGACGTCGTTAATTAATCTTTTTTCCGGAGATATAGAACCTACCCGAGGCCGTGTTTATCATCGGGGAGAAGACATTACTGGACTCCCGCCCTATCAGGTTGTCGCACGAGGTATTGGGCGTAGTTACCAGATTACAAATATTTTTCTAGAATTTACTTGTTCACAAAATTGCTGGTTAGCGGCAAGAGCGCGATTGGGATCTGCGATGCGATTTTTTGTCCCATCCGGAAGGGATATACATACTGCTAAGCGGGTATCTGAGGCGCTCTCACTAGCCGGCCTGGAGGCTAAGGCAAATAATGTGGCGAAGGAATTGAGTTATGGTGAACAACGACAACTAGAAATAGCTATGCTCATGGCGCTTGAGCCAGAGATCCTTTTGCTCGATGAACCGTTAGCAGGACTAGGCGTGGATGAATCGCAAGGGGTACTTGATTTGGTTCGTCGACTTGCACCTGAACACGGAATTGTACTGATTGAGCACGATATGGATGCAGTTTTTGCTATTGCTGATAAGTTGACGGTAATGGTTGACGGTCGGGTTTTAGAATCGGGAACGCCTGAGATTATAAAAGTTAGTGAAAAAGTTCGGAAAGCTTATCTTGGTGATGACTGAGCCTGGAGATGTAATGTGAGTAACCCTGATATCATTACGCTCAAGGACGTGCACACCTATTATGGAGCCAGTCATGTATTACGCGGGATGAACTTGCGTCTGGCACCCCGGTCATGTTTGAGCCTTATGGGCCGTAATGGAATGGGTAAATCGACTACAATTAAGACGATTATGGGGATTGCAAAACCGCGACACGGGACTGTTACTATAAAGGGGTATAATTCTAATCGATGGGAACCATATGTTGTTGCAAAAGCTGGTATCGCTTATGTGCCGGAAGAACGAGAGATTTTTCCTAATCTTACGGTACGGGAAAATCTATTGGTTGCGGCTAGACTAAGTGTAGAGGGACAAGATAATTGGTGCTTAGAACGGATATTAGATTTGTTCCCCCGTCTTTCTGAACGCTTAAACCAATGGGGTAACAATCTCTCCGGTGGTGAGCAGCAGATGCTAACCATTGGGCGTGCTCTTATGACTAATCCTGATGTGTTGCTTCTCGATGAAGTAACAGAAGGGCTAGCCCCAATAGTACGTGAGGAAATTTGGTCAGTTATTGAGGCGGTTAAGCGAGAGGGTATTGCTACGGTTATTGTCGATAAAAATATTGGTAAGCTTATGATGATTGCCGATCATCATCTTGTTATAGTTAGGGGAGAAGTGGTGTTTTCGGGTGATAGCATCGAGTTGTCCGCTCAAACTGAATTATTGCACCAGCATTTGGGGGTCTAAAGGACTCAGTTTTAGAAGAGGATAACTGATACATAGGTACAATTGAGTTCTAATGTACTGTGTTGATTGCGACGTCATCATTCGGGCTGGAATTCTACTGTCTGTTTTAGAGTGGGAGGTCTGAGAATTCGTTGCTGTGATTTAGTTGGAGTAGTTGTTATATTGCAAAACCGAATTTTGGTAAAAAACGGTATCCACCTGCGGTTAACAAGCGCAACTTATCCCTCATGAAATGCGGGGTCGGAGAGCGGTTTGCAAATAATTGTATCAATTTAAATGCCGCTGTTGATTCCATTATCGAAAGGAATTGTGCGGGATACGAAATTCTCGTCAATATATAAGTTGGGCGTTGTACAAATTTCAAAGCGGACAAGGTATTTTCAGATTAAACGAAACAGTTGCCCAATAAAAGTTTCGTCTGGGTACTCCTCAATGTAGGGCGGGTTTATAATATAGACCTTTTCTACAGCCCTAGGATGAATGATTTGAGAGCGCATAATGTTTCTTCCGGCTTCTCTCTATGTGGGGAATGACCACAGTTTTTGAGCTTTAGAAGTTTTACTTTGTTTTTAGCCGTACTTTTAATTTGATTGATCTGGGCCATTGTACCGTATGGGTCGTTTTCTCCTTGAATTGCTAGAATTGGGCAATGGATTGAAGATAATAATCCGCGAATATCCCACGCGAGAAAATTTGGGTTGAGCCAAATATTATTCCAGCCCCAAAAGGTGGAGACAGGATCGTCATGATAACGGGCCAATTTTTTTTTAAGATCAGAAGTATAAAATTCCTCACGAGTACGCCCAATCTCCCGAATACTTAGATCCTCAACCATAATGTGTGGTGCCAATACTGCAACGCCCCGGACTTTTGAAGGTTGATCGGCCGCATGAATTAGGGCGATTGAGGCACCATCGCTATGGCCAATTAATACAGGCTCAGCTACATCTAATTTCTCAAGTAATCGCGGAAGCGTCTCGCGAGCTTCAAGGTGCATATAATTTACGCTGTATGACGCGTTGCGTGGCGAAGATCTGCCGTAACCACGTCTTGAATATGCGATTACTTCAGCATCTGTTGCTGATGCCAGATAGGCGGGAAATTTATGCCACATATCCACCGAACCAAGGCCTTCATGGAGTAAGACCAAGGTCGTTGTACCTGTGTTTCGTCGATGAAATTTGATGAACTCTAGTTGATGATCGTCAAAATCAACGTACCCGAGTTGATCTGGTTCTGGGAAAATAATTTCAGAGAATAAAGTCACGGTGGAATTATGCGAGCCTATTTGTGGAGTCGTTTTGTTATCCATATAACGTGATGTTAATGCCGTAGTATAAAGTATCAAGCCAAAATAGTTTGTTTAGTCCAATAGATAAATTAGGCTCCATTAGAGGCTTATGTCTCAGATTTTTGTGCTGCTATCTAGCATTGATGCTGCTATGTAGTTTACTATGATTTCAGAAAAATTGCGCTAGAGGCTTTTAATAAAAATGGGTGAGTCGTTCTTATTTAAAATGTTCGGGCATGCCGCTCTTTTGGTTCATGGCGATACACTCGTTCTTGATCGCTGGAGGTGGTTGAAGGATCGATTACCAAGAACTCGAAATTCGGAAGAGTTATTTGATTGTGGTTGTGGGAATGGAGCTCTGACTATGAGTGCCGCCACCCGCGGTTACGTCGTTACCGGTATTAGTAGTGACGAAATGGCAATCGATCGTGCGAAGGAAAGGGCTGCTTTAGGACTACTCAAACATGTGACTTTTGAAGTGCGAGACTTACGATTTCTCGCAGAAGACAATAAGTTCTTAAATAAGTTCGAGTTTGTCCTTAATTGCGAAGTTATAGAGCACTTAAGTGATGACCGGAATTTGATGCAGGCTATGGCACAGTGTTTAAAACCAGGAGGACGGTTGCTACTGACTACGCCAAATTATCATTACATTGCGATTACTCCTGATGAGGAGGGGCCGAGGAACGAAGTGGAAGACGAGCATTATGGTGGTCATGTACGCCGCGGTTATACCCCTGGCATGTTGCAAGAACTTTGTGAAGATGCAGGGTTGGTAGTTGAAGAAATTTCATATTGTAGTGGGATAATTTCGCAAAATTTAACAAAGCTTTTGCGTATACTGGCTCGGGTAAACTATAAGCTTGCATGGTTAGTAATTCTACCATTCCGAATTTTGCCGCCATACTTTGACAGTATTGTCACTCGAATTTTTCGATGGAGGTATTATTCTATCTGCCTTCAGGCCTACAAACCACGATTTCAGTCTAACGGCCTTCCAGAGAATAAAAATTTGAAATGAGATTACTATATCTAACTACCCTTAAGCTATTTTCCTCAAGCGATAACACTAGATATTTTACTATATAAAATGCTTAGTGATTGTTATGAAAAAAGATATGGTAAATTAACAAACTTATGAGAATTAATTTACCGTAATCTGAATCACAATAGGAGTCTTCACCAAATCGTTTCTAAAATCTTTCAAACATACTTAATACTCTTAAAGTTTTTTAAGTTTGTGGTGCTGGTGGCCAGTTCTACGAGTGGAATGCTTAAATGTAACGTTTGGGTGTAATTATTATCCGATTTAAAAATAATCTGATCGAAATCGCAAACGATGTGACAAGGGCAGATGCTTCAGTTTCTTAGTTTAAAAGACTAATCCTCTATTCAATCGCGTACAGACTGTGTTGGGGGAACTCCCGGGTTTGGTGCGAAAATATCTGCATTATTACGAACGTGGTCGTAGTTATTTTGAGAAAACCATTTCATATATTCCGTATATGTAATGGGTGCGTAGCGCGGAGGGTTATCTGGGCTGTGGCAAGTGGGCAGACATGCCATTGGATAATCTACGTTTGCATCAAAAAAGAATGGTATTGCATAGCGATCTTTACCATAATTTCTGTTAATTGCCCGATGGGGGGTGGATAGAAACCGATGATTGGTCCAGCGCCGCATCATATCTCCGGAATTTACTACGATTGAACCCTCTGGAGCGATTACAAGTTGCCACTCTTGACCAGGCAATCTCACTTCTAAACCTGGTAAATCACCCTGGGGTAGCATCGTAAGAAAGCTTGAATCTGTGTGAGCGGAAATACCAAACTGGTCTTGGTCCCCGAATTCGGTTGGTGGATAGTGGGACATGCGAAATGAGAAGGTTGCTTCGGTAAATGGTTCATCGAAATGACTTGAAGGGAGGTTCAATGCAATAGCATAAATTGGAAGCATTCTCTGGCATAAATCTTCCATGGCATGGCAATAAGCGATAACTGATGAACGAAACCCCGGTAAAAGTAATTCATCCGGCCAGATATTTTTAGAGCGATAGAGTTTGTTAGCTAAGACATCTGGGTGCTTTGGATGGAGCTCTCTTTTGACGAAAAATGCTTCTACTAAATTTGGCTTTTTCGGTTCGTGTATGTCTATTTGTGATGCTCGTGATACACTCGAATTTAATGGCATATAGCCGACATTATGCTCGTTTCCCTTTAGTGCCATCTTCACTTCATAGGGTTGTGCGTGGAACTGCTTAGCGGCCTCTAACGTTTTTTCGATTAGGCACATTCCTATGCCATGGTTTACCAGTATATAAAACCCTGTATCCTCCATCGCTGCGCGGAGTTCTATCGCGAGCTCTTCCTGAGCGTCCGGCTTCCCGTTTAGGTAGTCGCTTAGGTCAAGTATTGGAATTTGGGCCAGCTGGGTTTTGGATCGTTTTGTCATAGTTTTAAAAATAGAGACAATGTCCCTTTCCATATTGATACTAATCTAACCAGCAACAATACATCAATAATTGTGAAATATTTCCTTATCGTCAAACTGCTAATTGTTCCACCTAAGTAAGTATAATATACAGTGAGCTTAGGCCTATGTAACTGCCTCTGTTTAACTCAAAATTGGTTATTCAACTTTCGTCCGCCTTTACAATATAGAAGTCAACGGGCACCCGGCTACTATTGATGGAGGGTTGGCTTAGGTCGCCATAAGAATATTTTAAGATCGACAAATAATAATGACAAATTAGCTTTTGTTGCGTCAGGTGTGGTGCGATCTAGTTCGTTAATGCCAGGGATGTGAACGAGAAAACCTATCGAAAAATATAGGGGAAATTATATGTTAAACTTGCATGAGATACATAGAGGGGAAGCACCGATGTATCTTGAAGATTGTGCCCAGTGTGTGTGATAGTTCTGCAAGTAATCAGCCTCGTTTTTTAAATACCTAACAGAAGCCTAAACTAGGACAAGCGCACCCATCAGATTCTCCATATGCATGTGCCGGTGGCATCATCGTATCCTTAATGCTGGCTGCCGCTATGAGCGATAGGTCAATTAAAACCCGTGTAGTGTCTTTTTATAGTAGCCTCCTAGTTTTTATCCCCGTGTTCCACAGGATTGTGGATCGAATCTCTATTGTGGCAATAATTTTTGACCATTACTATGGTGTCGAGTTTCGGAATCGAGGCGCGCCTTCTAGGGGTACTGAGATTTCGGGGCGTGAAAAGTTCCCAGGGACCTTGCAAGGGGTACGAAGGAATTTTTTAGGGGGACGGCTCTGTTGGGTGACTGACGGAGCCGTTTCTCGTTTTTTCTTCTGCAAATCTCTACGCTACCTGCTTCGGATATACAGCAAAAACCGAGCGGTGCGTTGATGAAAAAAGAATGACCTCGAATGGGTCGCGATGGCTTCCCCGTTCCATTCCTGGTGACCCAATTGGCATCCCAGGTACCGCCAATCCAATTGCCTTTGGACGATCTTTCAGTAGGCGCATCACTTCTCTTGATGGCACATGCCCCTCTATAACGTATCCATCAATCACTGCAGAATGACAAGAACGTAATTCAGGAATTATAGCAAGTTTATCTTTGATAGGGCGGAGGTCGGTTATATTGTTGACGGCCACTTGGAAGCCAGCACTACGCATATGTTCTACCCATGCGCCGCAGCAGCCACATGATGGTGATTTATAGACTTCTAATATCTGGGCCTTTGAGCAGGCGTTTAATGCAAGGTGTCCTGCACCCAAGGACATAAGACTTATAGCAGTTAGATTTAGAAACTTACGGCGTGAGAGACAATCCACTATATTCCTCCAAGACCGCCAGTATATTGCGGGCGTATTCACTGAACAATTCTAAATAATCTGGAGATAAATGTAATTAGTCTTCTTGACTTACTTTTAGGCGACGGCTCGCTACTAGAGTCGTCGACGAATTTGGCTGATCCATAATTGCCGCTGCCGATTTTAAATTCTAAAAATGCGCACGTCCTGAACTGGTTTGGTGTTACTATCGGATACGCCAATAGATAGAGAATGTGCATAAATTGACTGAATTCTCTTAAGCGCAGCCTTCGTATTTCTCTCTACGGGTGGGCCTAGGGTTAAGGTGCAAAAAGGTCCCTGTACGATCCACTAAAACAGAACATATTTGTTTGTATTTGAGCTATAGAGCGTTAGGTAGCGGTCAGTTGGTACATTAAACCATCGCACGCCTTCTACAAAAAGCTAAGTCACTGAAAAAATGGTGCCGCGAAGAGGAATTGAACCTCTGACCCCGCCCTTACCAAGGGCGTGCTCTACCCCTGAGCTACCGCGGCACATTACAAATGAATTCTAATAGAGCCGAGGGAGCACCGTATATACCTAAATTAAAGAATTGCAAGAACATGAAATGGCATGAAAGCTATTAAAGTAAACCATAAGAGTGAAGGATCATCTAAATTCTAAAAACACTATAAAAGAAATTGTGCATCTTAAAAAAATTATTTGGAATTTAACAACATATATCAAACCTCAGGCTCGCGTGCATCAGCCCTAAATCCAATCGAAATATTTTTCGACCGTCAAGCTTTTGTGTTATAAAGCTAGGTGTCGCCTTGACGTCAACCTTATCACGTCGCACCATGCATGCTCGGTTTTTTGGTTAAGGGGCGAAAGTGAGTGAGCAATAATCAAAAAGGGGCTGGCAAGCAAAAAAAACTTCCAGGACACAGCTCCCGTGAAGACCGGCTTGCGGAAGCTTTNCGTACTAATTTAGCGCGACGGAAGGAACAAAACCGGCTTCGCCAGGATACTGTCGATGTTGTTAAAACTCCGAAAACTAAAAATATTTAGCTGATGATTTTGACATTTCAGCAGTCTCTCCATTTTGATCGCAATAGTTTGGCAGTTCTCAGATAGCGTGTAATAAGCCTCCGCGGTTTGGATTGGCAGTAGATATGGGAAAATATGGATCGAATTAAAATCCAGGGTGGTAAGCGTTTAGATGGCGAAATTCACATTAGTGGCGCCAAGAACGCTGCATTGCCGCTAATGGCGGCGGCTCTCTTGAGCGATGAAACCCTTACTTTAACTAACTTACCACGATTAATGGATATTTCCTCTATGGCTCATCTGATGGAGGGGCTAGGGGTAAACCTTGATTTGAATGATGTTCAGNTTACCCAAAACGACAGTTCGGAAAACCGGACTGCTGTGAACTTACGTGCAAGCAATATAGTTGGTATGACCGCGCCATATGACATAGTACGAAAGATGCGAGCATCGGTCCTTGTTTTGGGTCCTTTGTTGGCCCGATGTGGGGAAGCTTGTGTGTCGTTGCCGGGCGGTTGTGCTATTGGCACAAGGCCAGTCGATTTGCATCTGCAAGCCTTTGAACAATTGGGCGCAGATATTGAGTTGTCGGAGGGATATATTTATGCGCGTGCACCCTCAGGTCTGAGGGGAACGCATTTAATTTTTCCGATGGTGACGGTTGGCGGTACGGAAAATGCACTTATGGCTTCTGTTTTGTCAAATGGTGAGACCGTTATTGGGAATGCTGCTCGTGAACCGGAAGTTGTCGATTTGGCTAGGTGTTTGGTTGCTATGGGGGCAAAGATTGAGGGAATAGGTACTGATACACTTTATGTTGAGGGTGTTAAAAGGTTGCATGGAGCAACCCACGAAATTTTGCCGGATCGAATTGAAGCGGGCAGTTATGCTATTGCAGCAGCCATAACCGGAGGAAATCTTTTATTGAAAAATGTAGAGAGTAGCCTTCTTATTGCAATACTTGACCCTTTGGTTAGAGCAGGTGTTTTGGTTGAGGAAAGTGAGAGAGGCCTCTCCGTAAGCGCGAAAAAAGGAACTCTAAGGGGTATAGATTTGATGACAGAACCGTTTCCTGGGTTTCCTACAGATATGCAAGCTCAATTTATGGCATTAATGTCGGTTGCAGAGGGTGCGTCGATGATTACAGAGACTATTTTTGAGAATCGTTTTATGCATGTACCAGAGCTCTGTAGAATGGGGGCCAATATTAATGTGCATGGGGGTTCTGCGATTGTCAGGGGAGTGCCTAAACTATCTGGCGCACCAGTGATGGCCACGGATCTCCGTGCGTCGATCTCATTGATTCTGGCTGGTTTAGCAGCTGATGGAGAAACTATCGTAAATAGAATTTATCATTTAGATCGTGGATATGAGAGTGTTGAGGCAAAATTGTCAGCTTGTGGGGCAGAAATTCAACGTATAAACGCATAATTAGCATTTGGGTTAACACTCTAATATTACTTATGAAAACTTTCTACTTACTGAGTAAAAAGATTCTTAGATTTAAACCCCGGATGATGCTTGTTGACCATACTCTAAGGGTGTCCATACTACTTTTGGATGAATTTGGTAGTCGCTTTTTGTTGCGGAATATTGAGGGGGATAGCCGATGACTTTGCGGCTTCATACAGGAGATTCAGGATTTGAATCATCTTTTCGTGCATTTCTAAATGTTAAACGTGGATCTGTATCGGATATTGATCTTTTAGTTGCAGATATCATTTCAGATGTAAGAGAGCATGGTGATGCGGCGTTAATAGATTTTACGCGTAAGTTCGACCGGTTCGATTTAAATGCAAGCATGCTTCGAGTGTCACCAGATGAGATAAGAGGCGCGACAGATAAGTGTGAGCCAGAAATATTAAGTGCACTTAAATTGGCATACGACCGTATTTTAGATTTTCATAAAAAACAAATTCCGAAAAATTTAGATTTTACAGACACCACTGGAATTCGGTTAGGGTATCGGTGGATGGCGATTGAGGCAGCTGGACTCTATGTGCCGGGAGGAACGGCAGCGTATCCGTCATCGGTTCTAATGAATGGGATTCCAGCTAAAGTAGCAGGTGTTAGACGTCTAGTTATGACTATTCCAGCACCAGACAATGAGATGAACCCATTAGTTTTAGCTGCCGCGAACATGGTTGGTATTGATGAAGTTTACCGCATTGGTGGGGCGCAAGCTATAGCAGCCTTAGCATTTGGAACCCAGACCGTTTCACCTGTTGACAAAATTTATGGTCCTGGAAATGCATATGTCGCGGAGGCGAAGCGGCAAGTTTTCGGCAAGGTCGGTATAGATATGATCGCAGGCCCATCCGAAATATTGATACTCGCGGATGCTGATAATGATCCTAAATGGTTAGCAATTGACCTCCTGAGCCAAGCAGAACATGACGCCTCGGCACAATCGATCTTGATTACTGACAGTTCAAAACTCGCTGACAAGGTTGTTAACGCAATTGAGGACCAATTAAAACTTTTGCCTCGTAGCCAGATTGCCCGTGAAAGTTGGGAATCCTATGGCGCGGTGTTCATTGTGAAAAATTTGACAGAGGGTTTATCGCTAGTTGATCGGATAGCTCCTGAGCATCTAGAAATTTCAACCGCAAATGCGAGAGAATTAGCTGAAAAGGTAAACGCTGCTGGCGCTATATTTATCGGTCAATATGGGCCTGAAGCTATAGGGGACTACATTGCGGGCCCTAATCATGTTTTGCCGACTCTACGGTCCGCGCGTTTTTCCTCTGGTCTCAGCGTACTTGATTTTATGAAACGCACCTCAATGATTGAGTGTAGTCGGGACGGGTTAGTTGAAATTGGCCCTTCAACGATAAAGTTAGCTAGAGCTGAAGGACTAGAAGCTCATGCCCTTTCTGTATCAGTCCGGCTAAAGCCATTAGCTGATGACTGAATGGGGTCATGTGGTGTCGACAGTTAATAGAATAGCGAATATTTTTCTTGATGAAAAATCCGTTGTTCGCCGTNGTCCGCAAGTCGAGCACGAACGGAAGGTCGCAATATATGACCTCTTAGTGGAAAACGAGTTTATCTTATTAGAGGGCTTCCCTGGTCCTTATAATTTGCACTTAGCAGTTGAGGAAAATCGTTTAATATTTGATGTCTGTGATGAAGATGACGATGAAGTAAGCCGCCTAACTTTACCCAGCAGTATATTTCGAAGGATCATAAAAGATTATTTTCTGATCTGTGAAAGCTATTTTGAGGCTATTAAGATCAAGACGCCATCGCAAATTGAAGCAATTGATATGGCACGGCGCGGCCTCCATGATGAAGGAGCGGAGCTCTTGCAATCGCGCCTATCTGATGCAGTTGGCATGAACCTAATTACAGCTCGTCGACTGTTTACCCTAATATGTATTCTTCATATACGGGTCTAGCGCCTGTGGTTGAGCTCCCTTCTGCCGTTTTGTTTGCATGTACTATGAATTCGGTCCGTTCTCCGATGGCTGAAGGAATTTTGAAATTTTTGCATGGGTCACGCATTTATGTCGACTCTGTAGGCGTCCGAGCTTTAGAAGTTGATGGATATGCGATTGCAGTTATGGATGAAATTGGTATCGATATCTCCGGCCACAAACCTAAAGACTTTGATGCCTTAGAAGACAATTACTATGATTTAATAATTTCACTATCGCCAGAAGCTCAACATCGCGCTATAGAGATGACCCGTGTAATGGCGGTTGACATTGAGTTCTGGCATACCTTCGACCCTACGGTGGTTTATACAGATGATAGGAACGTAAGATTGGATGCCTACCGGCAAGTGCGTGACAACTTAATAGAGCATTTAAAAAAGCGCTTTCCTAGTGTGAAAGCGATAGATTCTTAGTGCAGATTCGAGGGTGTTAAAGTTATTGGACCTAAGTATTTAGTCAAAAGTCCTTGACCCTGCTAAATTTGCCGGCATTTTAGGGACCTGTTAGAAGGTTTTAAATTCAATTTAAATGGGAAAAATATGGCTAAAGAAGAGCCGTTAGAGTTTACCGGAATAGTTACTGAGATTTTACCTAACGCTATGTTCCGTGTGAAGCTCGATAACGATTATGAAATTCTCGCACACACGGCAGGGAAAATGCGTAAACATAGGATTCGAGTGTTGGCTGGGGACAGGGTTAATGTTGAAATGACCCCTTATGATCTGACCAAGGGTCGCATAACTTTTCGCTATAAGTGATGGCCGGGCCGTGACTGGTCGGTTAATTCTTGCGTCGGGTTCTCCAAGACGATTGGAGTTGTTAGCCCAGGTTGGTATTTATCCCTGTAAAGTCGAAGCTGCTGGAATTGACGAAACGCCCTGCAATAAAGAGTCGCCGCGCGCATTAGCAAACCGATTGGCTGGAGAGAAATCCCACGCCGTTGCTATTCGGTTTCCGGGTTATCTGGTCCTCGGGGCTGATACAGTGGTGTCTTGTGGCCGGCGAGTTCTTGATAAGGCGAGAGATGAAGGAGAGGCGAGACGCTATCTAGAATTATTATCTGGTCGTCGCCACCGTGTTTATGGCGGGATAGCGGTCACTGGGAAAACTGGAACAATTAGTCGCCGTGTAGTCATTACCCAAGTCCAGTTTAAGCGTCTTTCCGAAAGGGAGATAGACAATTATATCGCGACCGAAGAGTGGCGCGATAAGGCAGGTGCGTACGCTATCCAAGGTTATGTAGGAGCATTCGTTAGGAAAATTAATGGATCATATACTAATGTCGTCGGTCTACCACTTTATGAAACACTGGCACTTCTTCGAGGTTTTACAGTAATATAGGTTAATTGTATTTGTGGCGGCTTTCGTTAAATGATTATCGATCGAATTGTTGTTTCTGCTTCACCTGGTGAAGTCCGTATAGCAGAACTTTGCGATGGGGAATTAGCATCTTTAATATTGGACCGTGATTACAACAAATCTTGTGTAGGAAACATCTATCTCGGTAGAGTTAAGTCAGTTGTCCATTCCCTTCAGGCCGCCTTCGTTGAAATCGGTTATTCCCGGCACGGTTTTCTAGCGCTTCCAGAAGTGCGGCCCCATAGTGAATCAAATAATGGTAAAAATATTCAACAATATCTCTCTGAAGGAGACTTAGTTTTAGTTCAAGTTTTACGTGATTCAGAGGAAGAAAAATGTGCAAAGCTAACTATGCGCATTGGGTTATCCGGGCGTGATGTAGTTTTTCTGCCAATGGGGCAGGGTGTTTCAATCTCGCGCCGTTTAGATGATAAAAATGATCGTAACCGGTTAACCGTACTTATGGAAAAGTTTGTTGCGAGTGGAGAAGGCGGATTTATTTTACGCACGGCAGCCGCACAAGCGAATGAAAAGGATTTAGAAGCTGAGGTTGGCCGACTTCGTCGGTGTTGGTTAGAGATAGTCTCACGTAAGGAAAAGGCAACGGCTCCAGCTCGATTATTTGAAGATATTGAGCCTGCTTGTCGGCTGCTTCGTGAAAATGGCGGTTCTCAATTGCGAAACATTATTGTCGATGATGCAAATTTGTTTGCCAAGATGTGTGCTTTTGCTGAAACGGAAGCCCCCGACTTATTAAGTATTATAACAAAATATACCGGTATTACTCCTTTATTTGACGAGGAGGGTATCGAAGACATGATAGAAGCGGCACTTGACCCAGTTGTGCCATTGGGTTCTGGCGGCAATTTGGTATTTTCTGAAATGTCGGCACTGACAGCCGTTGATGTGAATACAGGCTCTGCTGACTATGGTAATCGGGAAAACACTGCTTTTAAGGTCAATAAAGAAGCAGCACACGAAATAGGGAAACAAATTCGGCTTCGGAATTTGAGTGGGACTTTAGTAATTGATTTTGTCTCTATGCGACGGCAGGACAATCGACAAGAGCTTAATAAGGAGTTCCGGCGTGTATTAACTCATGATCCGTTGAACCCTAACTTAATTGGATATACGCGTTTGGGACTCGTTGAATTAACTCGCCGACGTCAGCGCGGAAGTCTGTTTGAGCTCATATGTGGAGGAACACCGCAGCCAGAGCCTTCTGCTACTAGTACTGCACTTGCTGCTCTCCGTGCGGTAATAAGGCATTCTGCTTTTGAGCCTGCTTCGGGCTACAC
The DNA here is from genome assembly GCA_002721825.1 of Magnetovibrio sp. Lineage (GTDB taxonomy): Bacteria > Pseudomonadota > Alphaproteobacteria > Rhodospirillales > Casp-alpha2 > TMED8. The sequence continues at coordinate 601 of PBLS01000005.1, read as the reverse complement.
TATTGAAGCTCATGCAGAGGTAATAGCTATCCTACAAAGTAGTTATTTGAGAGCATTTGAGGAGACCAGTAGGCGCTTAGGTGGCAATTTAGAACTTGTCCCATTCGACGGCGTAACGCGCAGTATTTTCGATGTACATTCTATTTGTAAAGTTCGGTCAACATGAATGAGAAATTTTCCAATGTTGTTCCTCTTAAGAGTGGTAAATGTCCAATATGTGGTAAGGCGAGCGCAAAACCGTTCCAGCTATTCTGCTCAAAACGTTGTGCTGATATAGATCTTGGAAATTGGTTAAATGAACATTATCGAATTCCTGTGATGTCGGGCGATTTCGATGATGATGAGGTCGAGGAGTAATCAAAAGTGTTTTTCGGAGGACTAGACAGATCGGGGAATATCTTCTAAAAGCTCAGCGCGGTTTTTAATTTGTTCGCTCCGTTCTATTCATTTAATAGTAGCCTAATGCGGATATTAAGAAGGGCCCAGGTAGCTCAGTCGGTAGAGCAGTGGACTGAAAATCCTCGTGTCGGTGGTTCGATTCCGCCCCTGGGCACCATACCCTCCATAAGTAGTTGATTTATAATGGTTTTTCAAAAGGTTG
>PBLS01000004.1 GCA_002721825.1 Magnetovibrio sp. | reverse complement strand
CCTTTCCGAAATAATCCGGGATACGCTGCTTTACCAAAAGAAGCACCCCACCCCCACCGGACCAGCCTATTACCTATATAATTATCGACCGGTATTTCGTACCAATCGAAGGTTGTGGTATCAACAACAGCAATCATTTCGTCAGCCAATTCCTCTGGAACACGCTCATCAGCGTCAATTTCAAATATCCATTCACCATTGCAAAATTTTATTCCATCGTTACGACGCTCTCCCTCCGTTAACCACTTTCCTGAAAAAATTTTGTCTGTGTAGATTCTCGCGATACTCTCTGAATCATCTGTGCATCTATCTAGAAGCACCACAAGTTCGTCGACAAAATCCAGCGTATTTAAACAATCTGCCAGTTGGTCGGCCTCATTATGAACGCTAATTACCGCTGATATCTTAATTTTTTTAAGCACGGCACTTTCCCTCTACTTTTTTAATAAGAGCAGACAAAGCATCAATAACCTGATCGACACTCAAGCTATGCATTAGCGAATTTGTTGTTTTATGATTGAAACCAACAGGGTGAATAAGTTCAAAATTTTCAGGTGTTCTTACCGTAGCAGCCAAATCACCGCATGGTCCATAAAGCTCCTCCCGGCTTGGACCAAATAGACCAAGTGTCGGAATTCCCGATGCCGCTGCAACGTGCATCAAACCCGAGTCATTGCCAATAAAACAAACGCAACGCTTCAGACAGGCGTGAACCTCTAAGAGACTAACTTGGCCAACAAGGTCGATCCGTTGTTCTATCGGAATGGCATCTACCAATTTAGTTACCTGTGGGCGTTCTTCAAGAGAACCAAAGATAGCAATTCGCCCATTTGGATAAAACCCATCTGGCGCTATAACTCGCTGACACAACTCAGCAAATTTTTCTGCTCCCCACACCTTGGCCCGCCAGTTAGCTGTGGGCCCAATAGCCAATACTGGCCCACCTTCAGCAATAAGTTTGGAAGCTACGTCATTATGTTTAGAGGCATTCCAAAGCCGCGGTAAAGGCGGATTTTTCTCTAGACCCATAACACGTGCCAATTGACGAATACGATGTCCATCATGCTGGCGCTTATGAAGATGATAATGTTTTTTTGCTGCTAAAAGGTACGTTAATGGTGCACTTCTTAGGTCTACCACTATGTCCCATAGTATACCTACCGACAAAGCCCAAAGCCGTAACCAATGCAACGATGCAACCATCTTTTCTAAAACAATTACACGCTCAAGACCGGGCACTTCCTCAAACAACTCAGCAGCAACAGGTCCACATGCTATCGTAATTCGGGCATCAGGAAATAATTCCGTCAAATGCTTTAGGAGTCCTGTCGAAAGGACAGCATCGCCAATACGAGTTGCTGTTACAAATAGGATTCGCATAAAGTGGTTATACGACTGGCTATATCCCATTACCAGACGCTTTAATATTAAAACGAGGTGATTAAATATACTCTTTTCTTGAACTGAACAGTAATTCGCCCCATTTTCTACAAGTAAATAAGGAAAACGAGAAATGCCAGATTATTCTTATTCCATACTTGAAAGCCGCGGTGTACTGCTCATTAGTGGTGCTGACAAAAGCGATTTTCTTCAAGGCCTGATCTCAAATGATGTGCACCGCGTCAATGCCAATAAGGCAATCTACGCAGCATTACTCACGCCACAGGGCAAATACCTATTCGACTTTTTTATAGTTGAACACAATGGAATACTACTGCTTGAAACTGAGCGAAATCGAATGAGCGATCTCATTAAACGCCTTTCCATGTATAAACTCCGTGCCGAAGTAGATTTACAGGACATTTCTCAGAAATGGCGTGTGATCGCAGTCTGGGGTAATGGCGCGTTCAATGCATTTTCGTTACCGTCACGGGAGGGCGCTGCTGTACCATGCAATAATGGTATATGCTTTGTGGACCCAAGGCTGACCAACGCTGGCGCACGCGTTTTACTTCCAAAGGATGACCCACTTCCTGCAAAAGGGGCGTTGCCAATTGAATTCTATGATATTCATCGCCTTGACCTGGGCTTACCAGAGGGAAGTCGCGATCTCATGCTAGAAAAAGCTATATTGCTTGAGAACGGATTCGATGAATTGAACGGGATTGATTGGAAAAAGGGATGTTTTATAGGCCAAGAATTGACTGCGCGAACTAAATATCGTGGATTAGTAAAGAAGCGCCTTATACCAGTTCGGGTAAATGGAAAGCTACCCGAACCAGGCTCCAAAATCTTTGCAGAAAATAAATTAGTGGGAGAAATCCGATCGGGTAGGAATCAACAAGCCCTTGCATTAGTCCGTTTAGATACCATCAACGATAAAAATAAAATTTTACGATCGGGTGCCGCTACCATTGTTCCGGTAAAACCTAAATGGGCAAATTTCTAAAAAATGGGACCAAGCTGTACTTCGGAAGATTTTTATCCCGGTCTACTAGAGCAAGTAGCCCTAACCTATGAACAACGGTTTAAGCGCTATGGAGATACCCCCCGTGGTGTTTTTTGGAAAAACGCTGATTGGCAGCGCCACAGATATAACATCCTAGTCCGAATTTTTGACCGTGAAGAATTCGATGATGGCCTGAAAATACATGATTTTGGTTGTGGTTACGGCGCTTTTTTTGATTACCTAACGGCCCATTCAGCTATGCACGCTAGCTACTATACCGGAACGGAAATGTGTAAAGAGATACTTGCGGCAGCACAAAAGCGGGTCGATGATCCACGTGCTAACTTTATCTCAGGGATCTTCCCCACAGTACATGCTGACTACACTTTTGTCTCCGGTACCTTCAACATGCGCCTTGATGCCGAAGATACGGTTTGGAGCGAATATATTCGCGTTAGTCTACTGCAACTATGGCAACACACACGACGCGGCTTTGCATTCAATTTATTGAATGATTCAACTCATGAAAAACACAAAGGCCTTTATTACGCATCACCAAAATTTTTTATAGAGTTTGTAAGGACCAATATGGATCCAAGCGCCGAACTTATCATTGAACCTCCACTGCCCGATTTTACCATTTTAGCTAGACGCTCCCAACCGCTTTAACCTTTCATTTCAAGCTCTGCCCGTATTTTCTTAGCCGCCAATTTTATCTCAGCCATATCACCAGGCTGAAGTTCCCAGTTCATGGTTAATCCGTCATCAACGCTGCGTGGAATAATATGAAAATGGGTATGGAAAACCGACTGCTTAGCTCCCGGACCGTTGGCTTGGAGAATATTGATCCCTTCCGGCTCAATGGCACGATTGATCGCCGCTGACACTTTAGATAACGCTATCATGGCTGCCCCTGACGCGTGAGGCGGAGTAACATAAATATTTTCCGCATGATGTTTAGGAATAACCAAACTATGCCCGAACGAGATAGGATTAATATCCATGAAGGAATAGGTTTGCTGATCTTCATAAAGTTTAACGGATGGGATTTCTCCTCGAATTATTTTACAAAAAACGCAATCTTCAACCATTTCGACATCATTATGCATACGTTTTCTCCAAAAATTACCCAGGATTGCTGTAAATTGACTATTTTTAAAACACCCACAGCCACGGTTTTAAATTTTCTATTTTAGGGTTTGAACAAAGGCTATTATATCTTCTATACCTTCTACACTAACCTCAAATGGTGTCGCGTAGGGAAGAAGATTAGTCCAACGAGGCACATTTGGCACAGAGACAAATGCCGGGTGTGGCCGCCGTGCAAAAAAAGTGCGAAAGCGTTCAATGCCGTTAGGCGTACCTCTTAAACTCCGGAAAGATGGAGTTGAACCAATACCCCCAAATTTATTATATTCACCGATCACGTGGCATCGAGCACAGTGTGTTTCTGCTAACTTTTGACCGTTTTCAAGGTTACCTGCCCCTAAAGCCGGAAAGGCCATTAAAAATCCAAGTAAAATGATATGTATATGATTCAAGAATTCTCTTTCAACTCTAGGTTGCTATCACTAATAGCGACCTGTGCAGCGGCTAACCGTGCGATCGGCACTCTAAATGGCGAACACGAAACATAGGTAAGTCCGACTTCATGGCAAAACTTAACTGATTTGGGGTCACCACCATGTTCACCACAAATCCCAAGTTTAATATTAGGTCTAACATCACGCCCCTTATCGCACCCTATCCGCACAAGCTCACCGACCCCTTCAACGTCAATGCTCATAAAAGGATCAAATGGAATTACACCCTTTTGGTGATATACTTCCAAAAATGGAGCGGCATCATCGCGTGAAAATCCATAGGTCGTCTGCGTTAAATCGTTTGTACCAAAGCTAAAAAACTCAGCCGACGCAGCAATTTCATCGGCCTTCAAACACGCCCTTGGCAATTCAATCATAGTTCCAACTAAATACGAGAGCTTAACCCCTTTCTCATCCTGCACCGCCGCCGCTGTCTCATCAACAACGCGCTTCAGCAAATCAAATTCCACGCGGTCCACAATTAATGGGATCATAACTTCGGGCTCTACTGGTTTACCCTCGCCGATAAGCTGGGCTGCCGCCTCAAATATCGCACGAGACTGCATTTCGTAAATTTCCGGATACGTAATCCCGAGACGGCTTCCACGATGGCCAAGCATTGGGTTGGCCTCATCAAGTTCAAGCTTACGTATTTTCACAAGGTCAACATCAATTCCTGCGGCCCCAGCAATTTCTTCCATTTCCTCAATAGTGTGCGGCAAAAATTCATTCAATGGTGGATCAAGAAGTCGGATCGTTACTGGCAGCCCTTCCATGATACGGAACAAATCAATAAAATCCTGACGTTGAAATGGTAACAATTTTGCAAGAGCGATCCGTCGGCTGGACTCATTACTAGCAAGGATCATCTCTCGCATATGCACAATACGGTCCGGGTCAAAAAACATATGTTCAGTGCGGCTTAAACCAATTCCCTCTGCCCCAAAGCTACGCGCCGTAGCAGCGTCCGCAGGTGTTTCTGCGTTGGCGCGAACGCTTAGCTGACGCACATGGTCTACCCATTCCATCAAACGACCAAAATCTCCCGTAAGTTCAGGTTGCAAAGTTGGCACCTGACCAAACATAATTTGCCCAGTTGAACCATCAATGGTTATCAATTCCCCTTCCGAGTATTCGTTGCCAAATGCTATTAGATTCTTATTCTCATAATCAACGCGCAAATCGCCAGCGCCAGACACGCATGGCTTCCCCATCCCTCGTGCTACCACAGCTGCGTGAGATGTCATCCCGCCACGGGTTGTAAGGATACCTTGCGCAACATGCATACCGTGAATATCCTCGGGCGAAGTTTCAGTGCGTACTAGTATTACATCATCGCCGCGGCTTGACCAAAGCTCTGCGTCATCTGCCGTGAATACTATTTTCCCAACAGCTGCACCCGGGCTAGATGGTAAACCATGACCAATAATATTTCGCTCGGCTTCAGGGTCTAGAGTAGGATGTAAAAGTTGATCCAATTGCATTGGATCTATACGTAAAATTGCGTCCCTTTGCGAAATCAAACCCTCGTCAACCAAATCACACGCTATCTTTAATGAAGCCTTTGCCGTACGCTTACCAGTACGAGTTTGCAACATCCAAAGCCGACCTTGCTGAATTGTAAATTCCATATCCTGCATATCTTTGTAGTGTGTTTCCAACTGCCTTCGTATTTCTAAAAGCTCACTGTACAAAGCCGGCATCGCAGTTTCCATGGATGGAAGGGTGGTGCCCTGCTCGTTCTTCTCTGCCTCCGTTAGTGGTTGCGGCGTTCGAAGTCCTGCAACAACATCTTCGCCTTGTGCATTTATAAGATACTCGCCAAAAAATCGATTTTCGCCAGTAGAAGGATTTCGGGTAAATGCAACACCCGTTGCACAATCAGATCCCATATTGCCGAAAACCATCGCTTGAACATTTACAGCGGTACCCCAGTCTTCTGGGATATCATGTAATCTTCTATAAGTTTTTGCGCGCGTATTCATCCATGAGCCAAAAACTGCGCAAATAGCATCGTTCAGCTGTTTTTTTGGATCTTGTGGGAACGGAGTACCAAGTTCCTCTTCAACCTTGTCCAAATACTGTCCAACCAAATTACGCCAATCTTCCGCATCCAAATCAGTATCCAGTTTTATCCCTCTATCTTCCTTTAACTCCTCCAAAAGGTCTTCAAAGAAATGGTGATCAACACCTAAAACGACATCACTATACATCTGTATAAAGCGCCGATAGCTATCATACGCAAACCGCTCATCATTACACCGTTTTGCAAGCCCTATTACCGTCTCGTTATTTAGCCCAAGATTAAGAACTGTATCCATCATCCCCGGCATCGATGCGCGTGCTCCAGAGCGAACAGAAACTAAAAGTGGCTTTTCCTTATCTCCAAATTTAGAATCCATGACTTTTTCTATTCCCGCCAACGCCTTCGCTAACTCAATATCCATACTCTTGGGGAAAGTGCCATCATGGCTAGTAAAATAAGCGCAAGCTTCAGTAGTGATCGTAAAGCCCGGAGGTACCGGCAAGCCGAGGTTAGACATCTCTGCTAGATTTGCGCCCTTCCCTCCGAGTAATTCAGACATTGCAGCAGAACCTTCCGCCCCAGTTTCTCCAAATACAAAAATCCACTTTTTCATAATATCACCCTTGGATTTTAGAAAAATCTGCTACTTCTTCTAAAGCTACTCTGATTCCATTTAACAATTTAAGTCGATTTACACGCTGAAAACGGTCATCAACATTTACGGTGACCTTATCAAAAAACGCATCGATGGGCTCCCGCAACTCAGCTAAAACTCTCATTGCACGAACAAAGTCCTCTTCATGGACTGCTTTGGCGATCGCGATATTAGCTTTTGTCAAACCAACATTAAGGGTACGCTCTTGATTTTGCTCCAAATAATTTAGGTCGACTTCACCATTATATTGGCAGCCATCCTTTTTTTCCTCAATCTTTAGAATATTAGCGGCGCGCCGGTAAGCTATAAGGAGGTTTTCTCCATCTTCAGAGGCAAGAAATTCTGAGAGTGCATCCACTCGAGCTATGAGTCGAACAGGATCATCCTCATAACCGAGCGCAAAGATGGCATCAATTGCATCATAACGCACACCTTTCTCTTTAAGCTGTGCTTTCATTCGATCAATCAAGAAATCGAGTAATTCTGGACTAGTGGTTTTTTCGAATAGAACTCGAAAATCTCTAGAGGAGCTCTTGTTAAGTTTCTGTCCTATCCTAGCTAAGCTTTCTTCAATCGCTGCATTTTCCTGCGACAAATAGGTGTCTATAGATACTCCAAATAAATTCTTTAAATTTAACCTAATCCCATTTTCTAAAAGCACACGGACAATACCAAGCGCTGCGCGGCGAAGTGCGAAAGGGTCTTTAGAGCCTGAAGGTTTTTCATTTATGGAAAATAAACCCACCAAACTATCAATTTTATCAGCAATAGAGATACATATACTTATTGGTTTAGTAGGGCATTTATCGTTGGGACCCAGCGGTGAATAATGTTCAGCTATAGCGTCTGATACCTCGAGCGGAAGACCGTCATGAATAGCATAATAACGTCCCATAACACCCTGTAATTCAGGAAATTCTCCAACCATTTCTGATGACAAGTCCGCCTTAGCAAGTTCGGCGGCTAGGCTCACTTTATCCTTATCAACATTTTCCAAATATGTAGCAATTGCTGCGGCTAACACCTTCACGCGGGTTGCCTTCTGTTCCAGGGTACCTAATTGTGCGTGAAAAATACGAGTTTTTAGTTCATTAGCCCTCCTCAAAAGCGAGATCTTGCGATCCTGATCCCAGAAAAATTTTGCATCCGACAAGCGAGCCTTAAGTACTCGCTCATTACCACGTATTACCTTATTACCATTATCTTTAGTCTCTGTATTCGCTACCATGATAAAGCGGTTGGCAACATCAAGGCTCGAATCAAGACAACAAAAATATTTCTGGTGCGACCTCATCGTAGTTATCAAGACTTCAGGAGGAACATCCATAAATGCATCTTCGATAGAGCCCATATATACCACCGGCCACTCGACAAGTCCGGTAACCTCTTCAAGCAGTTGTGGGTCTTCTCGAATCGTCAATCCTTCCGCATTAGCTAGTTTCTCAGCTTCAAACCAAATATGGGCACGTCGCTCATTTGCATCTAACATTACCTTGGACTCAAAAAGCTTTTTCCTATAGTCAGTAAAATTTGAGACTTTTAATTCCCTTGGGGCCAAAAATCGATGACCGGCCGTCGAATCTAACGTCGTTACCCCCGACCAGGAGAAAATAACAACCTCTCCATTAAACAAAGCGAGAATAGATTGAATGGGGCGCACCCAACGAAAATCAAACTTGGCCCAACGCATAGACTTCGGCCAAGACATATCATTAAGTGCATCCGGGATAATTTCCGAAAGCACATCAAGCGTCTCACGTCCATGGATATTAACAGATGCGAAAAGAAAACTACCTTTTTCTGTCTCACGCTCCTGGATCACTGCCCCCTCTGGAAGAGATCTCTTGAACCCAGCTATCGCTTTTTTTGGGGCATTGCTACGTGGACCGCGACGCTCCTCAGAGATATCTGGTTGCACACCCAAAAGCCCGTCTAGCACGAGAGTTAGTCGCCTTGGAGTAACAAACACTTTAGCAGCACAAAACTCCACACCTGCACGCTTTAAAAATGAAGTAACCTTATTTTTTAAATTGCTCGCCGCCTGTTCTTGCATGCGCGCTGGGATTTCTTCAGATAACAGCTCTAATAAAAACTCAGCCATTATCCTAAACTTTCACTCCCTGGCTTTTCAACCAGCTTTCAGCAACCCCTTTAACTAACGCGCGAACTCGACCAATGTAGGCGGCACGCTCAGTAACAGAAACAACCCCACGCGCATCAAGCAGATTAAATAAATGCGATGCCTTTAAACACTGGTCATATGCTGCTAACGCTAATCCCCTCACTAAAAGCGAGAAACACTCCTTTTCAGCATCAATAAAATGCCGTGTCAGCATTTCCGTATCAGCATACTCAAAATTATATTTAGAAAATTCGACTTCCGACCGGTAATGGATATCGTAATAAGTTTTTCCACCCTTTTCCTTTGGCACGCCATCCCAATCAAGATCGAATATATTATCAACGCCCTGTACATACATTGCGAGGCGCTCAAGCCCATAAGTAATTTCCACTGGAATAGGTTTGCACTCAAAGCCCCCAACTTGCTGGAAATATGTGAATTGACTAACTTCCATACCATCGCACCAAACCTCCCACCCAAGCCCTGAAGCACCGAGGGTTGGACTTTCCCAATCGTCCTCAACAAATCGAATATCGTGTAAGTCTGGAGCTATCCCAAGTTCCTTTAAACTCTCTAAATAAAGCTCTTGAATATTTTTTGGACTTGGCTTCATCACCACTTGAAATTGATAATAATGCTGCATCCGATTTGGATTTTCACCGTATCGACCATCGGTTGGACGTCTTGAAGGTTGGACATACGCGCAATTCCACACATCTTCTGGATGTCCAAGCGACCGCAGAGTAGTTGCAGGATGAAAGGTTCCCGCCCCCACTTCCAAATCGTAGGGTTGCAGCAACACACAGCCCTGATCTGCCCAAAAGCTTTGCAGCTTTAGGATAAGAGCTTGAAAACAAGTGCTTTTGTCTACGCTTTGGGACATGGCGCTAAGCACTTCTGGACCTACAGTTTTGCCCAGCTTTGGAACTAGCACTGACAAGCCGCGTATCACGCGAGCGTTTTATTTGTTTCTCCTCAAAAATCATTGTTTTGCAGACATGCAAAATTTATGTACATGTATGATTTGATCCTTCTGGCACATAAGCGCCGCAGTCCGGGCATTTTACCATATCCTCAACCTGGCTTTGATCATCAGATACTTGGTCTTTCCTTTTTACTTTTCCCATCCGGTCTTTAATCGAATATTTACGCTTATGCAGTCGCTTGAACACCTGCCATACAATGACCATCACTGCGATAGTAAATAGGATCTTAACAAACGAAAAACCAAACATAAGTGAGGTTTAAGCTGATGCATCTGTCATTGCAACGCTGCTGTTATTTAAAAAATTTGGTGTCTATAGCCCAAACCGGTTCCAAATCATTCGCTCTTCTATAGCCGCCATCAGGCTACCCGTATATTCATAGCCTAAATCGCTGTATGCGACATCACGTTTTACGGTAAATCGCTGGCGCCACCACGGTCGACGCTCGTCAATCATACGAATTTTTACTTTATCACCGTACAAACGCTGCATTACCTGGTGCAAATCGCCTAAATCATCGATTAGACCCATTTCCATGGCTTTTTTGCCTGTCCAAAAAGCCCCGCTGAAGAGTTCTTTCTCTTCTTCCTTCAATTTTCCTGCTCTTCGTTCCCGGACCATTTCCTTAAATTCTTCATGCATCTCGGATTGGAGAATTTTTAAGTGCTTAACATGCGCCGGTTTTTCTGGGCTGAACGGATCAAGCATCGCTTTCTTTTCACCGGCTGAGTGCAATCGGCGTTCAATCCCCAATTTCGAAATCATTTCAACAAAGCCAAACCCACCCGAGACAACGCCTATCGAACCAACAATTGACGTCGACTGAGCGTAAATGTGATCAGCTGCACAGGCTAGCCAATACCCCCCTGACGCACCAACATCCTCAATAAAGGCATAGACTGGGATGTCTTTCTCCTGCGCCAGGTCGCGAATACGCTTTGAAATAAGCGCTGACTGAACAGGTGACCCTCCCGGGGAATTCACCGCCAAAACCACTCCAGCAAGCCCCTTGATCTTAAAAGCTTTCTCGATGCGCGAGGATAAACTCAGCAGGCTAAGCCCTCTACGAAAATTCCCCATTCCCCCAATAACACCAACTAGAGGTAGAACAGCAATTACTGCCCTTTGCTCACGCCAACGTTCGACAGGTACCCATGCTCGAAAATTAACAACACTCATAATAATGTCACAGCAAGCTTTTCCCACCTCTTAGAACTGATTCAATTCTAGAGGTGTAAGCGCCATTCTCCTCATGTAATACTATTGATTGAGCTTCTGAAACAACAGCCATTCGTTCACTCCACGCCCTCACAATTATCCGATTAGGTTCCGATCCTACCTTGGGTATAAGTGATAGCAACTCCATTCTTTTCATACCTAATGAATCTAATCCTTTAATCAATTGTCTCCGACGTTCAGCACGATGAATAAAAGTAATACTGCCTTGCTGAGATGTGGAGGAAACTGCAAACTCAATCCAGTCATTAAGTTTAGCTTGACCCTCAATAGTGGATATAGCTTTTAGCTGATTTTTTGGCACATTACCTTTGCCTGCTTCTACATAAGGTGGATTAGCCATAACATGATCAAACTGCTGTTCCTTAATTACTGCAGGCGGATTTAGCAAATCGCCCATGATAATATCGATCTGATCTTGAAAGCGATTCGCTTTTATACCATACCTTCCCAGCAGTGCTAACGACGGTTGCAGCTCAAGACCCGTGACTTTAACGCCATTAACCCGAGTTGCTAAGCACAAAGCTGACGCTCCTACGCCAGTTCCAATATCAAGTACTTTTTGCCCTTTTATTGCAGGCACGGAAGCTGCTAGCAGCACTGCATCAATAGCGGTACGATACCCCCGGGTCGGTTGAAAACATTTAATCCTACCACCAAGAAGTGGTGTTTCATCCACATCCATCATTATGTCAGAAGTCTTTAATTGTCCGTCTTTAAAAAAGGCATGCCTAGCGTATTCGGTGTAGCCATTATACGCAATAACTCGACATTGATTAATGTTACATTGGTCAGTCGGCAGTCGAAGCAAAAATAATCGAGCGCAACAGTCTTGATTTTTCGCTCCTAATACGTGCAGATAACCGTGGAAAGAATATGACTTTATTACTGCGCATAGATTTACTCATCACTGAACATTTTTTAAATTTATTTTAACCTCGATTAATATAGTCGCGCTTGCTGCCACGTTTAGCAATGCTATGCTCGTTACAGATTGCACATTCGTCAAGTATCACCGCTATTATAAAAGAGCGAAGGGGGAAAGATTTGGGTATCGTCGTTAGCTTCGATAATGATCGGACACAAAAATCGTTAGATCCACTAGAAGATATTGTTGTCAGCGACTTAGCAGAGGTCAATCGACTCATCTTGCGCAAAATGGATTCGCCAGTGTCGCTAATTCCACAATTAGCGGGACACATCATTGCTGCTGGCGGCAAACGACTACGTCCTATGCTTACCCTTGCCTCAGCGCAGATGTGTGGTTACACCAGTGGCCAACGGCACATCGCGCTCGCTGCCTGCGTCGAGTTCATTCACACCGCCACATTATTGCATGACGATGTGGTTGACGAAAGTCTGCTAAGACGCGGACAGGCCTCTGCAAATGATATTTTTGGAAACAAATCAAGCGTACTAGTTGGCGATTTTCTTTTCAGCCGCGCCTTCGAGTTAATGGTCGAAGACGGTTCGCTAGATGTGTTAAGAATTTTAAGCCATGCATCAGCTGTCATTGCTGAGGGCGAGATTATGCAGCTAGCCACTACCAACGATACAGAAACTGGCGAAACGACATATCTTGACGTTATAAAAGGTAAAACAGCCCAGCTATTTGCCGCAGCGTGCCGAGTAGGTGCTGTTGTCGCTTCCAGACCTAGAGTTGAAGAGGAGGCGCTTGAAACATATGGTATGAACTTAGGTATCGTTTTCCAACTAATCGATGACGTACTCGATTACTCAGCAGAACAAATGAAACTCGGCAAAACGGTCGGCGATGATTTTAGAGAGGGAAAGATCACACTCCCTGTAATCCTGGCCTTTCGACGAGGAGATGAGCAAGAAAGAGCTTTTTGGCGACGTACACTTCAAGATCAAATACAAAGTTCGGATGATCTTGAACACGCCATAAAACTAATGGTACAGCACAATGCTATAACTGACACTATCAAACGCGCGCGGCACTATGGTTCAATAGCACGTGATTCACTCGGTATTTTCAAAGATTGTCAAATCAAACATGCTTTTCATGACATGATTGATTTTTGTATAGAAAGGGTGCACTAAGTTCTTTGCTTGGCGCTCACTCGGAGTGTAGCTCAGCCTGGTAGAGCACTGTCTTCGGGAGGCAGGGGCCGGAGGTTCAAATCCTCTCACTCCGACCAATTATTTCATTATTATCAATACGTTGATAAACCTTTGTCTCTGCCGGATTTAATTTGCACACTGTATGCACACGAGAACGCTGGTAATTAGGCAAGAAAATCCGTGTTTTTCTGCTTCCCAATTACGGTATTAGGAACCTCTTCAACGCTGCTGGTCACGCTCATTGACGTCCAGATCAAGGTTCCTCACGGATTCTTGGCGCGAAGGACACCTTGAACTGGCGGCGGCGGTTTCACACTTAAAACCAACCGCCACCCTAGTGGCGGTTCTGTAGACAGTTTTTCTCCGTTCGATGTGATCCAACTGACACCAGTTGGCCTGTAGGCACCGCATAGCAAGCTCTCGGGCTTCATCGAGGCTTAAAGTTACTCTGGTCATATCGAACGTCCTTCGATCCAACTAAAGGCCCGCCATAACCGGCGAGCATTCGGAGATGCAAAACCGAACCTAGTCTTCATAAATCTTGTACGTGGCGTCGATCTCGCTTTCACCGGCGCCAAGACCTTCGCCCAAGGCGACCACCCGACCGACCTTGATCCCGACATCTGCCATCACCACGTCACCAGCCGTGGCGGATCGAATCCATATGCGACCCCATCACCACTTTGGGTGCCGCTCGGTCCCGGCCAGGTAGCGTGACATATTGGTTTCCGGCGTAGTCATGGGTGACTTCGAGGGATATCTCCTGCGCCCATTCCGCGATGGTCCGGTGCGCAAAATTCTCGCCATCGCCATACGACGTTCGAGTCACACCAGGTGGGTCTGAGGACTGTTCTCGCATCATGTCAAACACGGTCCGCGCTTTTGCGATCTCTGGTGTTGATGTCATGCTGACACCTGCTTTTGAGCGGACATCAGGGCCATTTCCACCGCACACCTGACGCCGTCAAGGACCGGGACAGGTAAATCATCGGCAATGGCATCGGCAATTCCCGAAAGCGGGCCGCCGCCGATAATCACCGCGCCGACCCCATCCTCTGTTACCGCGCGTTGGCACGCGTCCGCAAAAGCACTTTGGTGGGCTTTCGGATCGGCGGAAACCTGGGCGACGGTCCATGGGAGAATTTTGATATCAACCAACTGATCTGACACACCATAGGTGTGGGCATTCTTCTTAATTGCTTGTCCCAGTTCGCTGCCGAGAGTGATGATCGTGAACCGGTTTGCCGTCTTAGCTGCCGTTTTCATCGCGGCTTCGGAAATTCCGATTACTGGACAGGACGTAATGCGTTGCGCCTCTTGCAGTCCAGGATCGCTGAATGCCGCGATGACAATCGCATCGACTTCACTGTGACGCGCTGTCACCATCGCAAGGACCGCTAGAACTGTCGAAGCAGACTGGTCCACGGTCTCGATGAGTTCAACACCCGAGTCAGCCGACACCACTTCCAGCACGTCTTGCGGCGAAACCAAGGGTTCGGCAATGTCGCGTATGCGTGCATTGGTCGCTGCACTTATGTTCGGATTGATAATCAGTAAATTCATCAGAACATCAGATTCGGAAGCCAAGTGACGAGTGTGGGGAAAGCAATGATCACACCGAGGCCGGGAAGATCACCCCTTAGATAGAATTTGTAAAGGGTCGGTGCAAGCTAGCTAGTTAAAAAAATATATAAAATCCACCGCACCACTTAAGTACATCTATATGGAAGGGGGTACTGGCCCTATCCGCTCCTCTGTACTTCGATACCGCACGCGCACGCTGTACGGACCGCATTGGTCTATAATGGTTTATGCAGTCTACTAGTGTCTATGAGATAGGCTTTGTGTGTTTTCTAAGAAGTCTTCGAGACACAAGCAGGCTTCACATTTGGCCTGCCTCGGTTACCCTTTAACTCAATCAAGATTAATACTTATTTACTATGCAATTCATGCATGGCAGACCTCAAATATTAGCGAAAGTAATTCTCCTTGAATCGGCTCATATGTGCGCTGCGTTAAGTAAATAAAAGAGATAAACGATGTTGCTAACAATTGCGTACTACCAATATATTTTTGATCTCTATAGCTCTAAAGCACACACCACCGCTTGGGATCATCACATAACGAGAACACGCGCCCACCTCATCGACAGTAGCTACGTTCCCAAAAAACATTGTCATGACCAACACGAAATCAAAATTTTAAGTAACATCTGAGGAATTTGTAAACGAGTACATTAGAACTTGTTGGCTTTCTATCAGATAGTGCGAGTGAATCGATCTATAATGGTCTATGCAGGCTGTTAAGGTCTGTGAGATAGATTTTTGTGTTCTGAAGAAGTCATCTGAACTCAAGCTAGTCTCACTTGTTTTCTCGGTACCATTTTTGGTCCAGTCAGGATAAAAAAAGCACTATTTCGTTTAAATCCCGATAAAACTATGTTCTATTAATGCTTGAGGAATCAGTTGCTTACATAGACTTTATAGATCGATAGAGGTTAGGCACTGTCTTCGGGAGGCAGGGGCCGGTGGTTCGAAGCCACTCACTCCGACCAATACTTTCAATGGGTTAGAAGGTTTTTGGAAAATCTGAAAATCTATACCCCACTATACCCCCTCTGAATTTCTTCTAAATAGACTGTTTTTGAGGTGATTGCGCTATGTCTTCATAGTCCGTACTCATTTGATTCTAATTGGCTAGGAAGGACTTTTTAATGCCGTTGGTGCACGCCTTCAGTTCGGCCCAAATTTGTTGTCTTTATATGTTTTATGATACGCTCCCATTCGAATGGAGAGTTAACTAAAGGATCGTACCTCAATGTTTATTCATTTTCATATCGCCCTGAGCGCTCTGTTAACCGTCGTTTGTATGATTTGTACAAGTGCCAACAGTTCCGCCAAATTCGTTAATGAATACTCTCCTAAGTCACACATATCACCAAAGGTTATGGGGCTCTCTTATGGCCAAAAACCTCCTACCCTCTTGGCGCAAAAGAAAAGAAAGAAGAGGGGAAAAGTTAAAAAAGGCGGGCTCCGTAAAAAGAAAGATATGACGGCTATCGTCTCAGAAACGTGTGCAGCGTGCACTAACTTGGAAGGGTTTGTTCCTCCGCAAAAGATAAGTGATGCTATTCGACGATTAGTTGGGAAATATAAAGGCGGAGGTGGCATAGTAAATGTAGAAATCCAACGACGCAGAGGTATAATCGAAACTGGTCTCTATCCAAAGTTTATCGGCGGGGGGAAATGCCCCCAAATCGATAGCGAAAAGTGGGCCATCGATTACACTTATAAACGCGGAAAGGCTGCATTGCATAGAGGAGTTGATATTCCACAGCCTAGAGGCACACCCATCAGGGCTATTTCTGATGGAACCATCGTTGGTCGTTTCTTAAATGAGGGCAGAAAAGACGGGATAGCCGTTTTTATAAGACATGATCCAAAGCAAACAGGGCTCCCCTTTTGGACGTATTCCCATTACACCCATCTTTTAGAGATGTCCCCGCTTCCTATCGGTAGTAAAGTCAAAATGGGAGATGAAATAGGGAAAACGAGTAATTCCGGAAAAATGGGTAAGAGGGTGCGGCGTGACGCGCTTCATTTTGCTATTTTTTACAGTGAGTTTCCAGAGTGGTCAAATGACGGCAGCGTAGTCACTCCAAGAGATGGATACGCTATGGACCCAAACGCTTTCTATCGCACTAAACCACCATACGATTCCCAGTCAATATTAAAATTAGTCAATGATAAAAGAGGTGTGCCTGTACCTTACATGAAGATGGACCATACGTTCTTGCCACCTGATACGAAGCGGATATGGCCCTATCCTTGCTTATAAGCCAAACCGGCTCATCATATTTATCCCCACATTATTTGATGGTTATCCCAGCATAAGATAAGTTTCCGTGGGGAGAAGGTAGATGCCACGACGACCACCACCAGAGAAATTACCAATATCGTCAAATGTAGGTGGGACGGAAAGCGATGGGGTGACCGCTATCCAGCGGTTATGGCAGAGGATCCACTGGGTAATTTTTTTAGGTACCAGCTGGGTTTGGGTAGCTTCTCTTTATAGACTTGTAACGGTCGAGACTGTAACCATCGACCAATTTTTTTTTGACGCATTTTTCTTTTCTCATGGGGCCCTACCCCCACTGCTACTGTGGGGTGGATTGGTTGGCTTTCATTTTATTGAGTGGGTAACTACAAGAAACTTTACTCTCTTTCCGTGGGAAAGGTAGTTGTCTAACCAAGCTGGACGGAACTTCAAGAAGGCGACAATGAAGCCTCCACACGCCATTCTGATCGGCCTATCGCTCATCGTAGCGGCGGGTTTTTCAAGGACATGATGACGCCACCTGCACGCGCCTTTGGCACACCTAGTGATATTACGTATTATTCTCAGACCAATTACCGGCTAAATGATATCGATCAAGCTTATGAGTTTTGACTTTGGGGTGGTCAGGTAACTCCCGTTATATCGTTAATTGACAGACAGGAGAGAAATTAAATCAATCTACCCCTATCCCTCAAATTCTTAAATAAGCTGCGCCATATCCAATGGCGTGCCAGCGAAGTGAGGGGCAACCTTCAGGCCACAAATTTCTAAATCCAGACGTTATTTTCTGCTTTTAGTTCTCCGCCACTCTCACCTGTGTTGACAACACCACGTGGTTCCAAAAAAAGGCCGTGGCATTCCTCTTGTGCGAATGGTTTATGTTTAACCCCTTTGGGGACAACAAACATTTCACCTTCATTTAAATCAACTGTCTCATCCCCAAATTCGATAGACATTGACCGATGGACCACAAGAAACACTTCATCAGTATCCTTATGGTCATGCCATACAAAGTCATCTTTTAATTTTGCTACTTTAAACTGATAGCCGTTAACCTCAGCAACAACACGTGGAAACCAGTGATCCGAAAATTTACTAAATTTTTCTTTTAGATTAATTGCCTTATAATCCATCAACTTCACCCATTGGTAAAACAATACGCCAACGAAAAACGGCCCCGCCAGTTACCTGACAGAACCGCTTCCCTAAAAATTCCTTCATACCTCTCGCAAGGTCCCTGGGAACTTTCCTTGCCCCAAGGTCTCGGTACCCCTGACGGACCACCTCAACCCCGAAACATGTTGTGATAGTACTAGTCAAAAATTAGTGGCACAATAGGCATTCTATCCATACTCCTGTGGAACACGGGGATAAACATGAGGGACACCAATAAAAAAACCACCACATACCATTCTGAAAGTGTTTTATACCCCCTCGACCAGGATCAGGTCAGTTTCTGATGCTAGTTCACGCACTGCTTTTGCCTCCGTGTATTTTTCAGATTCGTAAAAATTCCGCGCAATTTCAAGACTTTCAAATTCAATGACAACTGCCATTCCTGATTCTCGGCCCTCTCTTACTTCGGGTGTAGGGTTGCGGACAAGAATTTTCCCGCCGTACTCAGATATTACCGGCCCAGCCATTTCCGCAAATTTCCCTATACCTTCTTTATCACGCACCTTTATGTGTGCGATAATGTATCCCTTAGCCATCACAAACTCCTATCATCAGTTCTATGAAGTCATGTGATTATTTAATCATTAAAAATTCAAGACCGTTCTGGATTTATTTACTCGAAACCTTGAAAAATTCCGTCTATTACAAATGTCCTTTAGGCCAAAATCCATGTTGTTATTGGGGTGCTGTTAGCTTTCAACGCCACTTTGTTATTCGTGTTTAACCTTTTTAGGTTGGTCTAGGGTACCGACGGAGACACCCAATGTGTTTGGAACACTTATAAGCAAAGCTCCAGGGTGTGCCGCAGGCAAGTCTAAACCGCCGCATCCGACGAACTCTGGAAGATGGCAAGCTTTCCCCGGACCCAGGTTAAATACCGAAATGGGATCTTGGAATAGGGTACATAGAAGGCGCCAAAAGCCCTATGGCAAATTCGACAGTGGAAGATATGCATGTCATAGCGTTCGGCATATAGTGAGTAACGCACTTTGCCATACTGGCAGCCAATACTTTGAAGAATTTGGCGTTATTCAATCATCGGGCATTCTGTCCCGGATGATAAGTTTAGCCAATATTAAATCGATTTTCGGGAACCTGGTCCAATGAGCCACAAAAAGGGAAGGGCGATCTAACTAACAGTTTTAAAAATTTTTCAACTAATACTAGATTGAATACCGTCATAAATCCGATTAGTACAACATGAGGAGGCAAGGATGGTATTATCCGAATACAAAACGGCGCTCGTAACTGGCGCCTCAAGCGGCATCGGTGCGGCCTGCGTCCGAGCACTTCGAGAAAAAGGGTTGGATGTAGTAGCTTTGGCACGCCGCGAAGACCGGTTGGCACCCCTAGCCAAAGAAACAGGATGCCGGATCATGGTCCAGGACCTAATGGATACGGCTGCTATTTACACTGAATTACCCAGCCTCAATGCTGATATCTTGGTTAATAACGCGGGTCTAGGTAGAGGTTATGACGGTTTTTTAAAGTCGACACCTGATGAAATTGACCAGATGGTAAACCTTAACGTCAGTGCTGCTTTCCACGTAGTACGGGCTGTTGCAGAGGGTATGGCTGAACGCAAAAGTGGCCATATTGTCCAGATAGGCTCTATAGCTGCCCTTTATCCAATTGGTTTACCCGTCTACGGTGGCACTAAGGGCGCTATTCACATGTTTTCGCAGCATTTTCGTATTGAGCTAGCTGGTACCGGTGTTCGGCATACAGAGATTTGTCCTGGACGAATCGCTACTGAATTTTTCGATTCTGCCTTTAAAGCTGAAAAAGATCGTGACGCTTTTTTATCTGGTTACTCGCCTTTACAGCCTAGTGACATTGCAGCCGCTGTGCTTTTTGCTGTTGATACACCCTGGCACGTCAACGTTTCAACCATTGAGTTGACGCCAACTGAGCAAGCGCCAGGAGGCGCGCTCATTGAACAGGCTCGGCCCAAATAAGTAGTAAAGTAAAAATGGATATCTTTAACTTCAAGATTATTTATTTTAGAACTTCCACTTTAGTTTTCGATTATCGGGTAATGCCATAGTCGTTTTGTGCCTGCCTTAAACTGGGATCAGCGCTTTGCTTGATCGCGTAATTTTTGGGAGGCTTCAGACAAAAACTTATTAGGATTTTCTAACGGATGGTTGTCCCGAGCCACTTCAGCGAGATTCTCTTTAGCGCTAACGGCAGCGCCCTTAGCTTGTTCGCGTTTTGGCTTGGCTTTTTTCCATCCCGATTTTACCCCTGGAACAACACGTTCTTTTAGGAAATTAGCTGTCTTAGCTTGGAGCTCGGGATTTTTTACAAGTTCTCCAACGGCAAATTTAGCAATTTTATAAAATAATTTAGAAATCAAATTCTTCTCGCTATTCGTTACTGGGCTGCATATTATGTGGCACTTTCGGTATCAGTATCGTATTCACCACACACGCAGAACTCTCACACCTATTAACCTCCTATCTAATACATATTTATCTGGATCCTCCTAGCACCAAACTCTGTGCTATACAGATAACCAAATAGGTCAGAAGGGCGAGTGTCTATCTTATAATCCCCTAATTGACATAATCACAAACGGACTTAAGAACGATTTCATTTATCGAGTACGGAGAAGGGTATCTCCAACCCTCATCCGGTTGATTATACTCTGTCCCATATCCTCCTCCCTTTGGCTGCTTGAAACTTGTAGAACTCAAATACTTATATCGAAACAATTTACAATCACCTTGTTGATATATTTTGTAAGACAGATCCCCATCTTTATCTGGCCCCAACAAATCAACCAATTCCCAAAATTTAATATAATCACCCTGTTTTCTAATTCTTCCAAAATCCACATAGTAGATTCCATTTACATTTTCAGCCACCTGAGTCCACTCAGCGGAACTGGTGGATGAGAATATTACCGTAAATACGAATGTGGATATAGCGAGCAGTTTTCTCATTCGATCAACACCCAGATTGCCCCCCAATTTCGAGGCAACATGGAATTGGCCCGGCAGAATTTTATGGGTAATTTTTTCACGCTACAAACATAGCAGAATATTAGAATATCTAGAAGATATGTTCATAGAAATTTTAAATTGGATATAGACCGCTCACTTGCATTTCATAAAGAAGTTTTGGAAGCTGATGTTGTTTACGCCGATGCGGGTTTTGCAGTTGTTCACGCACATGGTAGTGAATGGATGCCTCACTCTGATCATACTTACTCAGACCATCTTTTATCGAACAACACCGCAAACGCCGCTACGCACCAAAGAGGCGACACGGCCTTTGTGAAACGTATATAATTGACTTTAACGGCTATCTATAGGGACCTGACATTTCTGTCTTATCTGCGCGCTTCTAGACGGTAAGCCCGATGGTAAGAGATGTTTTCTAATTGAATAATGTTGACTAACCTTCGGTTAAAAAGGCTCTGAAACGCCGTGCTACGTTAACAGGCCTTATGGTCGGTCGGCCAAGGTTGGAACGGGACCCCGGCTCAATCTTTAGGTGAATGAGATGTGGTCCCGGCATGCCCAGCGCTGAAGCCAGAGCAGTGCCAAAACCCAGAAGCCCATCACAACGATAACCGTGGGGATAACCACACGCTACAGCAATGGCGGCAAAATCAGTATTGATCGAATTTGTTGGTTGACCGCCAGTTGAATCATAAGTTCCATTATCAAGTACAATATGTATTAAGTGTTTGGGCCCGTCTGCACCAACGGTGGCCAGTGCACCTAACTTCATAAGCGCCCCACCGTCACCATCTAAAACGATGATGGGGCGCTTAGAATTAAGCGCA
Organism: Magnetovibrio sp.; assembly: GCA_002721825.1. Classification (GTDB taxonomy): domain Bacteria; phylum Pseudomonadota; class Alphaproteobacteria; order Rhodospirillales; family Casp-alpha2; genus TMED8. The sequence continues at coordinate 16,809 of PBLS01000004.1, read as the reverse complement.
CACCCAAGACCCATGGCAACGCCACAACCCATTGAACCGACCTGGTAGAAGTGTTGTTCGCGGTCAGTAATAGTAAATAATTCCCGCCCACACTTTCCCGTGGTGGCAATAATAGCGGCGTTTTCCGGCACTACAGACAACATTCGCTCAAGTGCCGCGTATCGGGACGGGATCATCCCGTCTAACTTGTCCTCGACCGACCCTACCGGTGTCCCGACAGCCGACTGAGCCTCACGTTTATACTCCATCACATCATCCTTATTCATGATGAAGGCAAACGGCAATTGATATGAGTTCATCTGCTCACGCGCAATAGTTATTGCATTAGCAATATCGTTTTCACATTTTGGAAATGGTGCGTGCAGAACTTTGATTGTATCCAGTATTTTAGGCGTGATTTCCCCCATTAGTTCGTGCTGAGGTTCATCCTCTAGACCTGGCCCACCGCGCCGACTAATAAGGACCAGTGTTGGTATACGAAAAGGATAATTCAGAGATGTAAGCGGGTTTACAGCATTGCCAAGGCCTGAATTCTGACACATAAAAACAGTCTGGCGCCCTGATAACCAAGCGCCAGATGCAATCGCAACAGCCTCACCCTCGCTGGATGCCGAGACATAGCGTAGACCTGGGTCATCAATTACCCTATTAATTATAGGGGTTAAAAATGAGCACGGAACACCCGTGAAAAATTTAAAACCTTCATTTTTCAACGACTCAAGAAAAGCACTTGCTGAAATCACAGAATCTTACCAGCTGTCATAACATTGACAGCACTATCTTAGATCCCACCACTAATTTGGACGGTGAACACAGGTGCGAATGTGGTGGATAGTTGTTCCATTTTATAATAATAACAGAAAACTGGAGGAATGATAAAGGCACTAGCGTATATAATATGTGTAACCCCATAAGCGCGCACCTAAGAATACGTAAAAACCAATACTCTTAATGGGTTGAATGGTTTTCTCGGGAAACTCCAAAATACACACCCTTAATACCTATTACGGGCACACTCAGGAGTAAGTATATATGTACCGCTACAATGTGTAGCCCATGTAATATTTAACGCACTAGTGCTTGCGTACATATTATCCTTGGCATTAGATAGAAGTACTAAATGATATTTAAGAAGGATAAATAAATGTTCGGGCCGATAACAATACCACAAGATGCCGTAATGCTTTTTAATACTGTAGAATTAAAGGCGGGCACTACAGTAGAAGATATCGAGCTTACCTTAGGCGAGTTATGCAGTATTGTTAAAGAAGAATACAAAGACGACGGCTTTATTGCAGGCCAAGTATTTGAATATACAGGCTTTATAAGTGACGAGGGTAGTGTAACAGAGAATATTGATGTAAAACCTCATGTTGCCATTGTCACTTATTGGCACAGTTTTGAACAACACGAACGAAGTCACGCTGACAAGCTATTTAAAGATAAATTCCAAGAATTATTTCACGCAAGCGATAATATACGTGAACTTGGTTACAATAATTTATGGCAAGGGATGGCAGAAGAATAAGTCCGCTACAATATTCAAAGCCCTCAGGAATTTTTACGTTGTAAGCCGGTCCCCACCGCCCCTTATGCACTCTAATTTTGTCCAAACTTTATCCAGCAGGGAGGAAGAATAGTGACTCGCCCTCAATTAAACTCGGGGGCTTCCGCCATAACGATGAATATGATGTGGGGTTAAAGCGAGACCTGGGCAAAAGCTACCTACAATCCTTTCGAGCCGATCAAACAATTTTTTACCTGGTTTATTTACTCTAGCCAGTCGTGCTCTCGCTGTTTCTGCTTTCTTTTCCAGACTAGTCATATCTATATTAACAGGTAAGCGGTTTTCTACCACCATGCGCCCCCCAATCATAACGTGCTTGACCGACGAACCGTCCTCTGTATGAACCATTTGGTTGGTCGGATCGTTAAATGGCACCCAGTTTATCCCCTGCAAATCGAGAAAGACGATGTCCGCCTTATAGCCAGGCGCGATACAACCAATATCTCTCCACCCAAGCGTGCGAGCACTTCCCTCTGTGGCGGCTTCAACAATTTCCTCAGTAGTCAACCATTGACGTTGGTCTGGGCCTTGGACCTTGGAAACCATCGAAGCAATCCGCATTGCCTCATACATGTTCTGGTTGTCTGAGCAATTCGCACCATCTGTGCCAATACCGACATTAACATTTCGATTAAGCATCCCTCGAGCATCAGCAAGGCCGCTACCAAGACGCATGTTGCTTCCAGGGTTGTGGGCTACTGAAGCACCGTGATCTCCCAGTCTCCGACAGTCATCATCGTCAAGCCAAACTCCATGCGCCACTGTGAAGTCAGGTCCAAGAAGGCCAATATGGTCAAGATGGGCTGTTAGGGATTTGCCATAGCGCCGGAGGCCGGACACAGCTTGGACTTTTGATTCCGCAACATGACTGTGTAAACCGACACCAAACTCTCGAGCCAAGTTTGCACAACCTGTCATGAATTTATCGGAGCAGTGAAGTGGTATTGTTGGAGCTACGGCCAAGCGGACAAATTCATCATTTTGCGACCAATTGCGCAGCGCTTTTCGGATATTTGCGAGGCTGGTTTTATATGGTGCCAGGCGCAACCGATCAACATCCTTGCGAAGACTTGGCGTTAAGGCATCCATAAGACCNGGAATNGCCTCATANAGGCTTTTATCNGCAACCATTGGGGCNAGCACTGCTCGCATACCAATATCNGCGTAGGCCTGACCAGCAGCCTCCAATCCTTCTGCGGTCGGAGCTGGCATTTCAAGCATCAGNTCGTAACAAGCTGTACAACCTTTGGTCACCATTTCAACAGCACCTATTGTAGTCGATAGGTAAATATCTTCGAGGATACGCTGGCCGAACGACCACGGTCCTGATGCAAGCAAAAGTTCCAATGTCCAACGGTCTCCCAAACCCTTCGCGAGGTTACCGTGACTATGCGTATGAGCATTTACTAGACCCGGATGTAGCAACATACCACGCGCATCGATCACAGTTGCGTTATCGGGCGCCTTCAATCCAGGCCTACCTATTTCAATGATGGTGTCTTTCTCGAGTAGGATATCGGCATGTGCCGCGGTATGTGCCAAGGCATCAACTATACGCCCTCCGCGGATAACCGTCTTCGCACTAGTGATCATGAGATACTCCTACGCAATTGTATTTTCCTGATTCGCCGCCGACCACGGGAAGAATATCCTCTCGATTATGACTACAACCTGGAATAACACGACACCCATAATTGATAACAGAATCAATGCACCAAACGCGACAGGTACCTTAAAAAATGCCGTCGCCGTAATAATCATATATCCAAGACCCTTGTCTGCATTAACAAACTCACCGACTACGGCACCAACCACGGCCAACGCAATCGCTACCTTGAGGCCGCTGAAAATGAATGGTACTGCGTACGGCAGGCGAATACGATAAAGCTCTTGAAATTTAGAGGCCTTCAACGAACGTCCCAATTCAATTAATTCATCTGGCACTGCTAAAAGGCCAACTGCTATAGCTATAACTAAGGGGAAAAAGGCTACTAAAAAAGTGATAACCAGACGAGGTAATTCATTGGCACCCAGCATAACAACTAGGATAGGCGCAAGAGCAACCTTAGGAATCGACTGAGTAAGCACCAATAGTGGATAGATGGCGCTTGATATTAAGGGCGACGAGGTCATAAAGACTGCTAGCGGAAGACTAATCGCAAATGAAATAAAAAAACCCACAACCACGGTACCAAGGGTCGCTAGAGTGTGGTTACCGATTGTACTTGCGATTGCGACAGTCTCCGTCCAAATAACGGTTGGCGCTGGTAACAGATAAACCGGGATGTTAAATAGCTGGACCGCTGCCTCCCAGATAACCAGCAATCCTAAGAAAACGCTAATAGGCAGTAATACATCCTGCCCCATATTAGTGCGTCGCCAGAAGTTAGCTGGAGGTTTGCTGCTCATCTCTGTTCCCGAAGATGAGTCCCCGAACTCGTTGGGCGGCTTTTTGGAATTCATGATGAGCCTCGATTTCAAAAGTTCTGGGCCTTGGTAAATTTATATCTATAATCTCAGCGATACGGCCCGGTCGTGGTGACATTACTACTACGCGGTCCGCCAGAAGGACCGCTTCGGTAATGGAATGCGTAACAAACAAGATCGTCTTTGGCTCCTCAGTCCATATTCTTAAGACCTCCAGTGCCATCTCCTCTCTGGTCAAAGCATCGAGAGCACCAAAAGGTTCATCCATCAGCAAAACACTGGGGTTGTGAATAAGCGAACGACAAATTGCAGCACGTTGCTGCATGCCACCCGAGAGCTCACGCGGATATTTTTGTTCAAAACCACCAAGGCCAACCATGTTCAATAAATGGCGAGCCTTTACAATACCACCTGTAACATCGCGACCCAACATTTTCAGAGGGAAAAGAACATTGTCAAGGATAGTGGCCCAAGGCAAGAGAACTGGCATCTGGAATACTATTCCAGTATCTTGTCGAGGTTCTATTACAATCGTGCGGTCAATGGCAACAGAGCCTGAGCTGGGCTGAATAAGGCCAGAAACCAAACGTAACAATGTCGATTTTCCACACCCGGACGGGCCAACAATGGTAATAAATTCGTTGTCACCAACAGTTAAGGACACATCCTCTAAGGCAAATACTTTTGCACCATCGCGCGAATGGAAAACCTTGGAGAGGTTATCAATACTAATCATACGTCAATCGACACCGCAGCCACCGACCCAGCCTGGACTAGCACAGACCGTAGTCCAGGCTGGTCAATATCAATTTGATGGCACGTGGCTAGTGTCAATGGCCTGACGGGGATCCCAATTAGGGTCCAGTTTTTGGGCCGCAGCAATATGCTTATAAGTAAAATCCAACCGTTTACTGTCATGCTTCCCAAGTCCAGTTGCTTTCGAATGATCGTTAAACACAAATTTAACTGTCGCCCGCATGCTACCTTCACAATCATCTTGCGCAACTACCGGGTTCTTCTTGATGTGCAATTTGCATGCCTCAGTTTGGTTAGCATTAGCCCACTTAAAGGCACGCTGCGTCGCTCTTAGAAACCGTTTTACTAGGTCCGGCTTATTATTGAGCATTTTCTCCGACGTGATCATCGAGGCAGAATAAATGGCAAAACCAACCTTCTCAAACGGTAGCACGGCAATTTCTTCTCCAGATTTTACGGCCGCTTTATTTTGGTAAAAGTGGTGCATGGAGTAGAAAGGTGCCGCGTCAATGCGTTTGGCAATCAAAAGCGCTGCCATAGCAGCTCCGTCAGAGTTTACCCAAATTATTTTATTGGGATCAGTACCCGACCTTTCAGCGACCGAGGGGAAATAGACCTTATGACTGTTTCCCGGTGTTATACCTATTTTTTTTCCTTCTAGACCTTTGAAACTTGTTATTCCCGAGCTTTTTAGCACGAAGAGAGAGTGCGGCGAATGCGTGTAAAGCTGCATGATCGTCTTAACCGGAACGTTGGTCCGAGCTTTAGCTGTAAGAAGAGCGCCTATATCAGCGACGCCAAAGTCAGCAGCACCAGTAGCTATTTTTGTAACCGTATCTCCTGAGCCGTAACCACGGGTAACTTTTATATCAATCCCCTCGTCCTTCCAAAAGCCCTTCTCCCATCCTCCAAAGTACATTGCGTGTTCACCTGATGGGATCCAATCGGTTTGTAAGTGGACTTTATCCAGTGCAGAAGCACCTGTCCCAAAGGCCAGAAAGCCGGAAGCTAAAGCGGCCGTAGCCATTCGAATTTTGAAAAATTTCATAGTACTCTCCTGGTTAATACAGAACATTCCGAGCATCATTTAGACCCCACTCATACTCGCTTTGCAGAGCCCTTTTCTCGCTTTATTTCCTATATTTTATTTTATGAGCGACCAAAATATAAGCTGCTAAAGCGCGAATTATGTATCATTAAATAGTTTATAACAATTTATATATTCTTATAAATTATCATAATCTCCGTTTATATTTTAAGGCCTGTTTCACTATCGTGTAGTTTGAGATACTCCGCGTTACAAAGGTCGCATTATAATAATAACAACTGCAATCTTATACCCCCATTCGCCAAAACCTACCCCACATAAAACAAGAGTACGATAAAACCGTCCTTGCTTTTATACGGATGCAGTCATTTCTAGACTCGGCGGTTCTATAATAGGGCACAACCCACTTTTATAGAAAATGAGACATCATGGCTGGTAGCTTTAAAAATACCGATGTAGTTTTCTACGGGCTAGGCCTCTTTTTTATAAGAAAAAATATTGTCTGAATATATTTCTAATAGACCATCTGTTGGCACACGGCCTCACACGTGGCATTGTTTATTTATACAGTAAGGAAGCAAATTCGGGGAATTAATGAACTACGTAAGGATGACCTTCGATCAAATTGTTTCCCTAGCAACCGATTGCCTGTTGGCTAATGGCGCAAACGAGGGAAATGCGACGGCGGTAGCCCGCTCCATCGCTAAAGCGGAGCGCGACGGATCGTCTTCACATGGTTTCTTCAGGCTACCCGGTTATATCGCCTCCCTTAAAAGCGGAAAAGTCAGTGGTAATGCTAAACCGACAGTATCGACATTGACATCGTCCGTCGTTCGAATAGACGGAGATAACGGCTACGCTCCTCTCGCACTGGAAATAGGCATCCCAGAGCTAATCGCAATAGCGAGTAAGACTGGTGTCGGTATTGGCGCATTAGTCAACGTCTATCATTTTGCGGCGCTTTGGCCTGAAGTAGAAACCATTGCTGATTCTGGAATGGTTGGCTTTGCTTGTACGGCATTTAAACCTTCAGTAGCGCCAGCTGGCGCTAGTCGTCCATTATTTGGTACAAATCCCATGGCCTTCGCATGGCCACGTAAAAATAATAGACCTATGGTATTCGACATGGCTACAGCAGCAATGGCTAGAGGCGAAATTCAAATAGCAGCTCGCGATGGTCACACATTGCCTCAAGGCGTTGGTCTGGACGCAAGTGGCAATCCAACCACCGATCCAAAAGCAATTTTGGATGGGGTAATGCTACCATTTGGTGGGTACAAAGGCGCGAACCTTGCAATTATGATAGAACTGCTCGTCGCCGCAATTATTGGAGAGAACTTCAGCTTTGAAGCAGAAGAGAAAGACAATAATGACGGCGGACCACCGCGTGGCGGCGAATTTTTGCTCGCTATTGACCCCCGTCATCTTGGTGCCGATGATAGCTCAACTCACGCAGAGGCCTTTTTTGAGCGCTACTTATCCCTTTCGGGCACTAGAATGCCCGGTGACCGACGCTACGCTAATAGAGATATTGCTTCGGATGGCATTAATGTATCGCAAACGACTATTGAAAAAATAAACAACTTAATGTGAGAGAGATCACTCTACGTGGCTCAAAAAATGAAAGCCCCTAAATACTCTAGTAGTAGATATTTTTTAATTACTAAGAACTAACGAGTATGCTCTAAGCTAAACCCCAACACTCTAAGTACCAGTACTAGACTTTTGTTCTTTTGAGTTCAATAATTTTCGTATTTCCGCCAGTTCTTTCTCTACTAGATTTAATTTTCCATCTATGGTTGACGCTCCAGAGCCTTGCCTCTTGTCAACACTCTCACGCTGCAACTGCACCGCGTCAACTATTATCCCGATGAATAAATTTATTACAGCAAAACTCGTAATTAAAATGAATGGTATGAAGAATATCCATGCTAGAGGAAAGACTTCCATAACGGGACGAACGATTCCCATCGACCAGCTCTCGAGTGTCATGATCTGAAAAAGTGTATACATCGACCGGCCGATATGGCCGAACCACCCATCAAACTGAGGGCCAAACAAATTTGTCGCCAGTACAGCTCCAACATAAAAAATCAGTGCAATGAGGGCAACAACAGAGGTCATCGCAGGCAACGCACTCAAAAGCGCCTGAATAACAACTCGCATTTGCGGAACTACAGATAGCAAACGTAGAGCTCTTAAAATCCGCAGTGCACGTAATACGGTTAGCGGTCCCGCAGACGGGACCAGGGCTATTCCAACTACAATAAAATCAAAGACATTCCAGCCGTCTTTAAAAAAGCGCCAACCCTTGTAGATCAGCTTAGCTGCAAGCTCCGTAACAAAAACAGACAAAACCAAACCATCTATAATGGACAACACACTTCCGAAAGAACCTTGAATTAAAGGAGATGTTTCAAGGCCAAGCGTTACCGCGTTAAATATAATAAGTACCATTATCCATTTTTGTACTCGCGGTGCCATCACCAGCCTTCCAACTTTATCACGCAGACTCACGACTAAACCCTCCGTTTATTATCACTAAAACGATCCGTCGGTACGTATTAAATCCTACCTTCCGGATTTCCAAGCTCTGGATGTGAGTAAAACGGACTGATCGTATACTTTAAAATTCGAGCGCGACGAAGTCCGCACATTGCAAGATAAACGCAATGCGGCGTATTTCGAACGCTGATGGAAACTCGCTAATAAGGTTCAGAACAAGAAGACGTTAGAACCGAAACCCACCAAGCCTACAAATAGAACTGCACAAATTATTTCAATCAAACTAACTGGGAAATGGAGACAAATTTATAAACACACGAGTACCCTAAGCTCTCTACTGTATTGTGTAGCGCACAATTCGACGTCTAGAACTATTCAATACATCACATGGTTTGCATCGAATTCCATTTATTTCCAGTTTTGTGTTTTTTAGAGATGACGAATAGGCTCGTTTTCCGCGTTTAGACCTTGTAAGAGCCTCTGCAACAAGTAAGCGGCCCAATGCACCCGCATCAATAAAAAAAATAGTCATTGAAAGGCCTTCCCCGTTGGTATTCTAGATTAGTTAGAGAATTTCCGACAAGCCTCGGATATAACCTCAGCTTTCGTCTCCAAAAGCCGCCGCTCCATACCCATCCAAAGGCGCATATAATGACCATTATCTGGACAGTGTTCGCACCTGCGTTTTAGCTCAGCTAACCGCATAGAGAGATCTGCGCTCTGCTGCTCAAGTACGGCTTGGATAATTTCGGGCATCGCGTTATCCAAAAAGCAGAATTGGATAGCTTCAAAAACGTAACACAGTGTTCCTGCGTTTGCCTCTAACCTGAGAGAAATCAAAGCTTGGAAGCGTTCTTTTCCTGCCCTTGTGATATCAAGCTTTCGAGGCAAGTTTCTCGTGCAAATTAGGAATTTAAATTTTTTGTTTCTCTCAATAGCCTCCGCGATAACGTCTGAAGTGGGGCACCATAGGTCGGGCACAATAGATTTCGCTATTGCAGGTAGTCGTTCCTCAACGACAGAAGTACGATGCAAAATGCCAAGAATAACCAGATCAATAAGTTCTTTACCTGCCATCCTTACCGCCCCTACCATAAGCTAACTTGTATTTTACCCTGCCACCCGAACAACAACATCGATGCGCCGTACCACCTTCCCGCCCGAAAACGACGGACGTTTACAAATAATATTTTCGTCTGGATCAATATCTAATAATTTATCGCTATCCTCAAAATATAGGTGTTGATGCTCCGTCACATTAGTGTCGAAATACCGTACACTTGAATCAATCCCAACCTCACGTAGAAGCCCGACGCGCGTAAAATCATGCAAAGTGTTATACACCGTCGCTAACGAAACCTTCAGTGACCGCTCTGTGGCTTGGCTAAATAATCCCTCCGCCGTCACATGTTTGTTCCCTCCCTCAAATAATAATTCGCTAAGGCCAATTCGCTGCCGGGTCGGACGAAGACCAGACTTACGTAGACGAGATATTATTGAAGAGTAAGGTCGAGCTTTCATCATTCCATCCTAAAAATTTTTCTTAATTTACACGGATTTCCTTTTTCTGCGACTGCGTCTTATTCGCATTTAATCCTAGCTTCCATCAACGTATATAGCAAGCCACTTTTTCTTGAAGCTTTTACCAATTCTCTTGAGAGATAATCCAGTCTCTAAAAACCATTTGAAAATAGTTTAATTTCACTTGCCTTGTGATAACGATAATGATAATCATTTTCACATCTTACGGTTAACGTACTAAGGATCTATCTTACGGTTAACGTACTAAGGATCTAACAGGTGATCAGGTGATTTTTTGGCGATCTTTAAATAGTAAAGCAGTGCTAGTGGCGTTAAGCCGGCTAAAAACAGCTGTGTCTAAGGCACCAAGTAGTAAGAACTCTGCTAATAAAAATGCCGCTTCTAAATTAATTTCTCAAAAATTCTTACGAGGTAATTAACTTGGAAAGTCGATTAGAAAAGCGAGTTTCCAATACAGGCCTCCGTTTAACTGCACAACGGCGTATTATTGCTCGTGCAATTTGTTTGATAGAAGACCATCCTAGCGTTGACGAAATACACAGAAAAGCTCTTGAGACAAATCCCAACATTTCAATAGCTACCGTCTACAGAACGCTTCGTTTATTTGAAGAGTTAGGTCTATTAGATAAGCACGAGTTCAATCAATCACGAGCACGCTATGAAGAAGCCACCGAGAATCATCACGATCATTTGATCGATATAGAAACTGGCAAAACGATTGAATTTCATGACAAAGAAATTGAGGCCTTACAAAAAGAAATTGCGAATGAAAATGGATTACGTCTTATTGGCCATAGGATGGAGCTCTATGTTCGTCCGTTAGGTTCTTGATACGATTGGATACCGTTTCTAGTTTAGTAGAATCTTTATCGTCTAGTTTTCCTGCCTTAAACAGGCCTTTTCCCCTACAACTTCAATCAAAGTCGCTAGAGCTCAAGGTATCGTCGCGAATATTTAAGTTCTAGATTCGCCCGAAGCGGGTTTACTACCGCATTCCCTAACCACAGAATTCAGCATAAAATACCTAGTATCTTGCAACCATCAAAATTGCAGAAGAATTAGCTCATTTTATTCCCCAATGTTCTGAGGCTATAAAAGTTTTGCGTATAATCCCAAAGAAACTCATTGGAGCTTATACAATTCGTCCTCTATCAATTTCTTAATAAAACACAGCCTTTAATTAAGGGGGCGTTTCTGTTTAGCTCTCTATCAGCAAATTTTAACAAAATTTTTAGAGTAAAATTGGAACGGTGTAATGGAAAAGTGGTGGTATAAATGGGATGAAATGCGCAGGGATGTTAACACCTTGTGCAGAAATATTACATTAGATAAGTTTGACCCAGAGGTTATAGTCGGGCTATCTAGGGGCGGATTAACACCTGGTGTCATGATTTCACACTGGATGCAGCGGCCGTTTAAACCAATTAGAACGTCTCTTAGAGACTTTCCTGAATGGGAGGATTACCTTCCTAGAGCAACGGATCAACGCGTACTTATAGTTGATGATATCTGCGACTCTGGTGAAACATTTTCTAAGATAGCTGATTACATTAAAGCGTGTGGTGTGAATGAAGTGGATGTCCGCTTTGCATCTCTTTGGTGGAATAATGAATGTGGATTTGAGCCTCACTACTACATACAGGAATGCGCAAAAGATTCGGGAAACATCTGGATTCACTTTCCTTGGGAACACTGGTGGAACGCCCCTGTCTAAATCAAATAGCTAGGATCAACCGCAATGACCTATTCCCGCCATATTGATGACCCCACTGTACTTTCCTAATTCAAATATTTTGCTAACACCAGCCTAGTCTACATAATGATCTTTCTACCCAACATGTGGTTGACCACTATTCCTCCGAAAAAGCATATTCTAGTTTCATATCAACTTTTAGTGGTCTACGAAGATCGTCAAGTACTGGACAATGGGAATCTACTATTTCTTTAAGATGGTTGATTTCCTTCTCACCTGCAGGGCTTTCAATTGTCACTGTTCCGCTAATGTATTGAAAGCCTACTGATATATCATCATTTATATTGAGAAAACCGCGAAGGTCTTGAACCCCATTTAATTCAACTCGAATAGCTGTAAGTGGAATTCCATTTGCTGAAGCGTAAAGACGCCACGTCACTTCCTGACAAGCTGCTAATGATGCAAGTAAAACCTCACTAGGCTTCGGACCTTTATTTGTCCCGCCAAAGCTCTGCGGTTGATCCAAGGAAAATTCAAAATTTCTTATTTTCACGCAACTTTCAAACCCGCCTTGACTCTCGCTCTCTACACGTACCTGCAAAGGGTTATTGACCTTGCCCTTTTTTATAGCATCCCGGCTTTGCTCAAATATGCCGTTATAAAAATCTATCGCATATAACGCTCTATCACTTTTATTCATTTTTTACCTTCCTCATTTGGTTTCAGGAAAAAATGTTATCTACATACCTCAGTAATTGTCGAAAATACGCTGCAGTTCAATTGGATCATCGGTCTTTGTTAACGCTACGCTTAATAAAACCCGTGATTTTTGAGGTGTTAGGTTATCCGCAAGAATAGTGCCCGCGATACGTCGTGACGGAACGTTTGCAACTCGGCCGGTTCCAGCACGCGTACTGTACACAATAGTAATTCCCTTTTCTGCAACCGCTTCCAGCTTTTCGAATTCTTTTGGGGTTACATAACCTGGAGCCATTGTACCAATTACAATACCCTGCGTTCCACTTTCCACAAAGGCATCAATCGCTACTCCCTTCGAACCCGCATAGCTCATCAAAATTTCTACAGGCGGTAATTTTCTCACTCCCCTGACATCAAATTCAGTATCCGGCGCACGCCTTCGTTCAGGCATTCGATAATAGACAATTCTATCCCAATCTGCATGGCCCAGAACTCCGAAGTCGGGGCTCTTGAACGTATGTTGTCGCAACGTAGCAGTCTTAGTCATATCACGTGAAAAATGTATTTCATCATTAAGCAACCCCAGAACCCCACGCCCCTTTGAGTTGGGATCGCCTGCTGTTCTAATAGCATTAACTAAATTGATGCCGGCGTCAGTTCCGATTCCTGATGCTGGTCGCTGAGCACCGACAAGGACTATCGGAATATCAACTTTTACTACTAAATTCAGAAAATAAGCTGTTTCTTCTAGTGTCGCCGTTCCATGGGTTATTACAATGCCATCCAATCCTGGGTCCTGAGCCACCATTTCATGAATTTTAGCGTTTATTTCAAGCCACTCCGTCGGCCCGACAGCTGTACTGGGTATATTACGTAAATTTACTGGTACTACCTCTGCTTGTTTGCGGGTTTCAGGAAATACCTCGAGCAGTTCATCAACATTGTAAATTTTATTATTCGCTGAATACTCAACGAGATCGAGACTATTTTTACCAACAGATGATATGGTTCCTCCCGTTCCAATTACTACTACACGAGGCTTTGACATTATATATTCCCACCATGATTGAATTTCGTTCTGATTTTTCGCCTATCAATGATTATATTATTAAATATACCACAAAACCTTTTTTAGTTTACCGGATTCTTGAGTATGCTGTCTCGGCATATGTTCGTCCCGAGGGAAACCTAGCCTATTGGATAACACCATTACCGTTCTAAATATCCATTTGAATTGAAACCGTTTAGCTTCCAACACAGCTCAATAGACTATGTATAGAATTAGAATAATTAGCTTGTTACTGATTAGTTTAGCGGGTTGTAGTCAATTTAAATTTTTTTATTTCAATGCTGACTACCTTATTGAATCGACTGTTGAGGACTATCTAAGTCTGAGCGAAGAAGATCGATCAGAACTGCGGTCAAATATTGGATTGTTATTAAATTGGCATCAAAACGAGATGCTTTTGCATTATGCTGAATTTCTAGACAAGCAGATACCCAATTTTGAAAAGAGTTCCTTAAATAAAAAGCAAATTATTGAAGCAGTCTCTGATGCTCGTGTGCTTTTTTTAGCAACCTTGGAAGGCGCTGCGCCTTTTATTGCAAATGTTTTAGAAAGACATACATCTAAAGAGAAAATAGCTCATTTAGCAGCTCGACTTAAAGAAAAAGAACAGGAAGATTTGCAATCAGCTTCATCTAACACAATCGATGAAACAGAAAAACGTGCCAAAATAAAATCTAACTTTGAACGTTTCATGGGCAACCTAAACAAAACCCAACTTAATGCAATTGATTCCTATATTGAAGCGACCGAAGAATATCGGTTCTATTTGTATAATAGACGCGTAGAGCGACGAGAAAAATTATTAATATTACTTCAACAAAATCCATCTAAAGATGATATTGAAATATTTTTAGTTGGCCTCTTTTCCGATAATCCAAGAGACACTGTATCTGAGAAATGGTGGGCTCACTTTACTAATCTGCTGATAGAAGTCAGTAAATCTATTGAACAAAATCAATTAGACGAACTATCACGTTCTTTTTCGGCATATAGCGCTGATATGAAAGCTCTTATCAGAAAGAAGTAAATGAATAAGACGTTGCACCGCCTTAGTTATTTTTTTATACGTCTTAGTACATTGATAAATTAAATTAGCTAGGCAAGCACAGCCTAGATAATTACAATTTCAAGCCATGGGCTCGGACTATAAAAGTTGGACATATTTATGATACATTTTGGCGGTTGCTTATGTGGGAAAGTTCGCTATGAGGTTGAGGGAACACCTTCTAGAGTAGGCGTTTGTCATTGTAGGTACTATCAATTACGGACAGGCAGTGCATTTGGGGTATCAGTCTATTTTCCTGAAGATAAATGCGCAAAAACATCCGGAGAACTCGAAGGCTATTCCTATAAAACAGAGAGTGGAAATAGAGTAAAAGTTGAAAGGTGCGGTAATTGTGGAACTTCATTATTTTGGAGAATAGATGCCGATACATACACGGGAGTTGTTGGTATAGCAGGGGGAACTTTCGACCCACCAACGTTCTGGTACGATTTGCATCGCGAAGTGTTTACCCGCACAAAAGCAGAATTTTGCTCCATCGATGCGCCTGAAACCCATAGTACCCATCCCATATATATGCCTGAAAAACGCGATGACCCCCGATTACGCGGAGATTAAAGGAGCAAAACCATATCATTCAAAAATTAAATTACTTAAAACGACGGACGCTGAAAATACTGAATACTGTAAAGATCATTCGAATCTGACCACATCCCTCTTATTAAAAAACCTGCCTCCGCCGCCAGCGCTTGGAATTCTGTGATATCATACTTATATGAGTTTTCAGTGTGAATTTTCTCATTCTCGGCAAAGTAGAATAAATTTTCTCCAACCCGAACTGAATGCGCGCGGCGACTCACTAGATACATCTCGATACGGCCTTCTACGCAATTATATCTAGCCTCGTGCTCAAAGTCATTTAGGTCAAATGTTGCCCCAAATTGACTATTAATGTGCGACAATAAATTAAGATTAAATTCTGCAGTAATCCCAGATGCGTCATTATATGCATCAAATAAGACAGACTCATCTTTTTTTAGGTCGACCCCAATAACTAGACCACCTCCGGGCCCTACATGCGCAGCAATTTGACTCAGCAATTTAGCTGCATGCTTGTATCCAAAATTACCAATAGTCGAACCCAGGAAAAAACCTACACAACGCTGTCTAGTCAATCCTCTTGGGAGTTTAAAAGAATTTGAAAAATCCGCACAGATAGCGTGAACTTCCATCGATGGATAATCCTGTGCTAACTTCTCTGCTGCAATACGTAAATGCTCTGGCGAAATATCAACTGCAATATATCCGACGGGATTCCTCAAAGAATCAATAATCACTCTAACCTTCTGGATGGATCCGCATCCATACTCGATTATAAGTACTTCTGGGCCTAGTAGTTCAGCAATCTCAGCCGCTTTTTCTTGTAATAAAAACTCCTCTGTTCGAGTCAAATAGTACTCCGGTAAATTGCAAATTTGATCAAATAATTCAGAACCTCTCTCATCATAAAAATATTTACATGGAATGGATTTATCAGCCTGTGACAAACCGAATATAAGCTCAGTAGTGAAAGCATCCTTTTTAGGCAAATAATCTCTAAACGAAACTATAGAAGATTTCATTCCACCAACCATATTACAACTGCATAACTACCACGCTCTTATATAGCGCAAGTTCGAAATCCACTGAAGATATTCCATTGCTCTGGCCTAAAAAAATTTCGGTAGGTCCCATGAATCATACGTGAGCGCGTGGGCCAAGCCCCTCCGCGTAAAACCTTTGTACTACCAAAAAGATCCATAGAATATTCTTTGTATGCATCAGGAGCGAATTCTGGAAAAGGTTGAAATACGTCAGCCGTCCATTCCCATATATTCCCGACCATCTGACGGCATCCAAAAGCGCTGTCGCCATCTGGTAATGCGGCCACATCAACACAGCCGATGGCCCTACCGTCCAGATTGGCGTGTTTCTCTGTTGGCGCAAAATCACCCCAGGGATAGCGTCGTTTTCTAAAAGCTAAACTACCGTCAGAAGCTGGCTCTCCTAAAGCCGCTACCTCCCATTCAATTTCCGTTGGCAAACGCTGCCCAATCCAACGACAGTAAGCACTTGCCTCATACCAGTTCACATGACATACCGGCTCGAACTCGGGTAGTAGAATCATACGATCAAAATGGCGGAGCTTCCAGCGCCGTGCTCCATCGGCAATCCAATAACCTGGATGTTTAGCTCCATGCGCATTTCGCCACGCCAGTCCTTGGGCGCACCAAAATTTATCATTTTCATACCCCCCATCATGCACGAAAGCTGCGAATTCTATATTTGTGACCGGTGCACGCGAGATTTTAAAAGGCTCTACTACTACCTCATGTGCATATTTTTCATTATCAAATAAAAATGGAGCATTAGCGGGCGCACCTACACTAAACTTTCCCCCACAGACCTCAGCAAGACCATCTAGTGCTCCACATTTTTCCACCGATAAAAATTCTTTTGC
>PBLS01000003.1 GCA_002721825.1 Magnetovibrio sp. | reverse complement strand
CTGAATCAGATACAATGTCATGATTGCAGTAATTAAATTCCTGATAGTCACCCGATTGAAGTCGATGCAAAAACGTCGTTCCTAAAACTGACCTTGTTGTATCCGGTGTTTCACCAAGAGATGTGAAGCAGTTCATGCTTTTAGAATCTCTCCAAGACTCAAATACTCTTATGACAATTGGATTAGGTCAAGCTGGTACCGGCAAATCAACCATTGCAATGGCATATGCCTTGGAAGACCACTTCAATACCAAACGAAAGATACACCTATCCAAGCCCACATCTCTTGTAGGAGGGACCAAGAGCACCTTTGGTCCTGTACCCGGAGATATGGGTGAAAAATATGCCCCTCACATACAACATTTTTACTGCATACTAGAGGATATACTTGGAAGTAAGTCAAAAAATTATCTTGACGTAATGAAGAGAGATGGTAAGATAAATTTTACTCCGATAGAGTATGCTCGTGGTTTTACATTTAAGAATTGTATTTTTATAGTTGATGAAGTTCAGAACCTAACTTGGCATGAGTTGAAAACAATATCCTCACGTATGGGTGAAAACTCAAAACTTATACTGCTTGGTGATCTAGCACAGATTGACAGAAAATATTCTTTGCAAGACAGTGGTATATATAATATGATTTCATCCGACAAATTCAAGAAGTCTTCATTGACCTCTTGTATTTATTTAACAGAACAGTACAGGAGCCCATTGGCTACTCTGATAGCGGACATAGATGATGATAAAAGAACAAGAGAAAATAAAAGCAAAGGAACAGTCCGTAAACGAAATACTTCAAATACTAAAACAGTATAGTATTGAAGATGCTATAGAAATTCTTGGTAATACATTCATAGAGATCGGTACCGTAAAATCAAAAACGATAAACGTAGAAGACGTTAATAGAAAAACTATATATAAGATCATCTTGGATGATGTTAAAAAACATGGTGACAACATAACCAATTCATTAGTCCGCCAAGGACTATTGATTTTAAGTTGGCTAAATAAGGATAAAATATAATGCAAACAGAAGTAAAATACCCAGGAACTTTTAGTATATATAAGAAGACTGGTGCAGCTCAGTTCACTCTGATGATGCCCCGTGTAAACGATAAGGGAAGAATAGATAAAAATGGTGCTGTTCTTCTCGAAGTCGCTAGCTCTAGTGGTGAAAAGTCTTATGATTGGCAAACAAAAATTAGCTTTGCTATTGGTATGTCTGATCTATCCAATATCATGGAGAGTCCCGACAGCCCAGCAAAACTAATTCATACAACGCCTAACAGTAACTCTATCAAGAGTTTGGAATTTATTCCAGGTGAAGGCAAGTATGTTGGAACCTTCATGATGAAGATCAGTGAAAAATCTGGGGATGATAAATGGAGAAACATCTCCGTGCCATTATCCTCTGGCGAATACACCGTATTACTACGGTTATTAATGTCAGCTGCCCCAACNATCATAGGATGGTAAAATGGAATTTATAATTGACGGAAAANAGAACAAGATAAAACTTGACCCAGACCAGTTGCTCGACATTCTTGTCGGTGAAGTGCTGGCACAAAAGAAAGATGAGTTCCCTGTAATGGCAACCGCTTTCACCCAAATGATGCAGCAAAGAAGTACTCTTGCACAGTTTAATATAGATCAGCTCGCTACGACATCTTTTGCACTTGGATATTTTTACAGAATATTCTTAGACAAAAATGATGTCACGATTACATCTGACAACGAAGGAGTACAAAATGAATTGGATGACGAAGGCCCTGATGAGCCAACCAGTGAAACTGGTAGCAGTGTCAGCGGCTGAACTTTTTATTGAAACCGTAGCAACTCAAATTGCAAATGCCATAATCGAAGAAAAACTTCGATTGAGAACTGAAGGCAAAGCAATCACAAGTAATGGAAAAATATTAAGATTAATAAAAAAGGAAAAAGATAATGTTCAGCTACACGATCAAAGTGAATCGACTCCCCAGGCCTCTGGGTAAGATAGTCGGTTTCGCTTCAATATTAATAGACGATGTATTAGAAGTAAATGGATTCAGAATTATTAATGGTGCTAAAGGTCTTTTCGTTTCCCCACCCCAGCACAAGGGCAAGGGAAAGGACGAGGCAGGCAATGAAATTGAAAAGTGGTATGATGACGTAAGATTTGTTGGAGATACATCTGAAGACGTATCAAAAGAAATCAAAGAGAGCATCCTTACCTCATACAATGAGGCAACTGGAGCAGCTAGTAGAACAACTGCTGCTCAATCACAAGTACAAGTTAATGCCTCTAACCAGAGTCAGCCATCTGCGCAGAATAATACACAAGTCAATTCTGCAAGAAAGCCACTTTGGTAAAAACAGATACTTAGTTAACCCGAGAATAGCCCCTTGTAGCTTGTCTATGAGGGGCTNTCTTTTACCCTTGAGGAACAACATGAGCGCAATGAAAAGATTTATGGAACAGGTTAGTATTGATCTTGGGTATGGTGGAAGAATAAATGAAGAAGTAACTAAAACTGCAAATGAAAAATTAAAAAATACTCTTGCAACCATTGAAACCTTAAACCAACTAGCTCAACCCAACTTAAAAAAAGGAAAAAATTATGAAACAAACAGAAGTGATAACGAACTGGTTGATGAAAGAACAAAGCTCTCGCGAGACGGGAAGCTTGAGGACTGATGGGGATTATATATATTCCTATTCACTGCCAATTGGCAGATTCCTTTACAGTGATGACGTACCCCTAATATATAATTATAAGCGTGGGAGTGGTGGGAAATTCGTATCTATTACGACTTCCAGACACATCACTCTCATAATGAATAATTTGGATGCAAAAAATCATCCATACAGATTGGTCGGGGTAGAATATGATGACTGAAAAACAAGAAACCAATGTACAAAATCTTGAAGTCTCTCCAGAGACTATCGTTGAGGTGGTTCAGGAAGGAGCAGAGATCTACTCTGAGATAACCACCTCCTTTATACAATCCTTCACTTTTTATGAGAAGACTTTGTATGAGTGGGCAAGCCACCTGATGATAGAGATACCAGAGGTAAAATCATTAGATGAAGTATCCTTTAGGGAACTTCTAATCAAACTTGGTACCAACCTACAAATCGCAAGCAACTATTTTTCTGTTGCATCTTCAATGTGTGACGCAGTTTCTGGTGGAAATTCCATCAAGAAATCCGATGTTGTTTCTGCTATAGTAGCTAACTATGCAAAGCGCGGAGCAAAAAGACCAGCCGCATCTGTAATCGATCAGATGGCTGAAAGCTATATGTCCTCCACTGTATCTGCAAGAGTCGCTGCTAGAATAGTCAAGAACTTCTGGAAGCAGCGCATGGATACCTTACTAGAAGTTAGAAAAGTTCTAGAACAGATAGGCATGAGCCTGCACATGGAGATGAAATGGACAAGCCAGTAAATATATCTAACGACATAACGATACATAATGGTTACCCCGATACAGACAGCATACTGGTTATACAAACAAACAATACCTGGAACATAAGTATATGGAGAGATGAGGATCAGTCAGTTCATGTTTCCGTCTATGATAATGTAGATGGAAGTCAAACTGATTTAGTCCTAGGTGAGGAAGGTTACACCCAAAAGTGTTAGAAATGATCCACACATAGACCAGGTGACTACTATATGATCTAGATACAGATCAAAAAGGAAGACAAAATGATTGACGGTATACTTTTAGGAGTACTAACCTGGTTGAGTATGGTCTTCTCTTTTAAGCATTTACACAAACGTATAAAAAGATTTATGCTGAAACATTTTGTAATAACTGATATATTGTCAGTTATATTAACATTTGTATTCCTCAGCGGGATATCGAAAAGCCTCACATCTGTGATTGGCTCAATTGTTTGTGGCCTCTTGGTAAATATTACCTTGATGGCAAATAAATCTTTAAGTATAGATAGTACTCAAACAACTACTACTACTAATTAATGGAGGAATAATGTTTCTTTCACAGGAAATAGACGGACGAAAAATTAGAGACTTTTCATTAAGTGAAAATTTTCTCGCAAATTATGCAGGTAAGCAACCCAATTGGGGACCTGTTGGATATTTTACTTATAAGCGTACTTACGCTCGTACCAAGCCAGACGGTACCTCAGAAGAGTTCTGGGAAACATGTCGCAGAGTTGTTGAGGGTGTGTATAATGTGCAAAAGCAGCATTGTAAATCTCTTAGACTGCCTTGGAATGACAGAAAAGCTCAAGGTTCTGCGCAAGAGATGTTTGAAAGAATGTGGAGCTTTAAATTTACACCACCAGGTCGAGGACTCTGGGTCATGGGAACGGACCTTGTGTATCAAAAGGGCTCAGCCGCACTTAACAATTGTGCATTCGTAACAACAGCTAATATTGATATAGATTTTGCAACCCCATTCTGCTTCCTCATGGATATGAGTATGCTAGGTGTTGGTGTGGGTGGTGATACTAGAGGTGCAGGTAAAATCAAAGTGTATAGACCGACATATACTCGCACACCCTATGTTGTAGAAGACTCCAGAGAGGGCTGGGTTGCCCTTGTAAGGGAGATACTCAGTTCTTTCGTAGGCAAGGCTCACTATCCCTTAACAATCGATTACAGCAAAGTCAGACCACGAGGAGCACCCATCAATGGTTTTGGTGGAGTAGCTTCAGGTCCAGAACCATTGCAAGAATTAGTAGAAAATATAACAAAGACCCTGTGGAAAGAGAACTCTTCCGAACCCATAGAAATAACATCATCACATATTGTCGACATATTTAATTATGTAGGTAAATGTGTTGTAGCCGGTGGCGTTAGACGTACAGCGGAAATAATGTTTGGGGATCCAAATGATCAGGAATTCGTAGAACTTAAGCAGGACGAAGAAGCGCTCATGGATAGACGCTGGGCTAGCAACAACAGCATTCTCGCTGAAATCGGTATGGACTATTCCGATATAGCGGAATCTATAGCAGTGAATGGTGAGCCTGGATGTATATGGCTAGACAATATGCGACATTATGGTCGTATGGCTGATCCACCGAATGGTAAAGACTTAAGAGTTATGGGGTCGAACCCTTGTTCAGAGCAATCACTTGAAGACCATGAGCTCTGTTGTCTTGTCGAAACCTTTCCTGCACATCATGATGATTTTGAAGACTACAAAAGAACATTAAAATTTGCATACTTGTATGCTAAGAGTGTAACACTTATCCCTACACACAACACCAAGACAAACGCAGTTATGATGCGAAACAGAAGAATTGGTTGCTCAATGAGTGGCATTGTACAAGCAATAGAAAAACTAGGGAGAAACAGCTTCTTCAATTGGTGCGACAAAGGCTATTCTTATATCAAGGACTTGGATTTACTTTATAGCGAGTGGCTGTGTGTTCCAAAAAGCATAAAGATGACTAGTGTGAAGCCCTCTGGCACTGTGTCTCTCCTTTGTGGAGCTACACCTGGGATACATTATCCCGAGTCAGAGTATTATATTAGAAATATAAGAGTGGCAAACACTTCTCCCCTTGTTGCTTCTTGCCAAGAAGCGGGATATTTGGTAGAAGAAGATCAGTATGCTAATGATACCTCTGTGGTATCTTTTCCGGTAAAAGAAAATTACTTTGTTAAAAGCAAAAAAGATGTTACTCTGTGGGAGCAATTTGCCAACGCAAGTGACATGCAATACTGGTGGGCAGACAACCAGGTCAGTATAACGGTTACTTTCAATAAAGAGGAGGGTAAAGATATTAAGAGTTGTTTAGATATATATCAGACAAAATTAAAATCTATATCCCTGCTACCTATATCTGACCACGGATATGTTCAAGCACCTTATATTCCTATAACTAAAGAAGAATATGAGAAAATGATAAACCAAATTAAACCACTCAACCTTAACAGTGCTCACCATGAAGCTGAAGATAAGTTCTGCGATGGTGACACCTGTACTATATAGAAGTAATATATGAAAATTAACGAATTAATTTACGAAGCTTACGCCAATGCTCTGGATAAGGGCTGGCATGAAACACAACGATCAGTGCCAGAACTTCTTTGCCTTATGCACTCTGAGATAAGTGAAGCTCTGGAAGAACACAGAAATGGTAGACAACCTACCGATATATATTATAATGATAGTAAACCAACTAAGCCGGAAGGAATTCCAATAGAATTAGCAGACATTGTTATAAGAATAGCAGATTTTTGCGGCTTGCATAAAATTGATTTAGCTGATGCAATCAGAACAAAATTAGACTACAACAAGACAAGATCCTATCGACATGGCAAAAAAATCTGTTAAAAACAATACCATAGAAGACGTAGAAGAGCTTGAGGAAGTAAGGGAACCTGTAGTCCCAGATCCAGGGGACTACAAGGTCCTGCTTCACGCTATTCTGCGTCAAGCTATGGATGATTATATAAAGCTACAGCATCCAAAATTTCGATCTAAAAAATACTTACAAGAAGCATTCGATTCATCTATAAAAATGATATTTGACTCAAGCTTCAGGTTCTTATACCTGAAGAATGAATATGGGGAAGAAATGTCTCTCAGAGATCTAGTTTCTTTCCTGATGGAGGATGATCGAGCACAGCTAGAAAAATTAAAGGAACATGTTATACGGGAGGCGAGAGCCTTCTGGGAAACAAAATTGGTGAGGACATTGTATATTCCAGAAAGTTTTATTTATGATGGCCATGTTTATACTGTCAACCATATCGATGATCCAGACCCCATTCTTTGTATAGATACAAAAACAATATCTATAGATAAGCAAGGAGGGTCTGAATCAGAACAAAACTTTTTAGATATGGCAGTAAAGATTATGTATCATCATGAAGAAATCTCAGCAAATCGCGAAACACGCGAGAAACTAAGTAAAGCGTTATTCAGGATGTTAAAAATTAACTCTTGTTTTACAGGCAGTTAACTGTATTTATTTAATTTATTAAAAATACTATCCGGCAACCCGGTCACAAGCTCTCCTGAATTATACTCCTTAGCTGCAGGCTGAATTATAATATGAGCACCTACCTGCTTACATGCATTTTCTTCAGGCAACTCAACGCCTGAATAATCTGGTCCCTTTATATAAATTTTAGGCTTGAGCCTCTTGACAAGAGACGATGGATCCTCTTCCATGAAAGCAATCACACTGTCAACATGTTTGATAGAGTTGAGTACATAGGTCCTGTCAACTAAAGGCAAAGCATGATCCCCATACTTCTTTTTTAAGTAGGGGTCTGCATTTATACCTACTGTCACCAAACCATACCTACTAGCAAACTCTAGCAACCGTATGTGTCCGGGATGAAGTATGTTAAATGTACCTGTGACTAAGACTTCTGTACTCATAGGAATCACTTATGTTTTATACCTTACTGTTGGTTTTAACAGGGGTTTCCCTGTTATCTTACAACTACTATATCTTAAGACGTGAAAAATCTCAACTTAATGAGAAATTAAACGAATTAAAAAGCAAATATAACACCCTTAAAGAAGATACTATTGCTGAATATGAAGCCTTCTTTAAAGCTTGGTGTATATCAAAAGAAAAAGAAATAAGAAAAGATGCTCTAGATAGATCAAGAAGAGTTATCAGAGGACAAGCTACAGAACACTTGGCCCCTCATCTTATTGGCGAGCTTAATCCTAAGGACTATCGCTTTATGGGTAACCCCATAGATTACATGGTTTTTAATGGCGCTTCCGATATTGCAGACGGAGAGGCCGATGAGCTTAAAGAAATAATTTTCTTAGAAATCAAAACGGGTAACAGCAAACTGAGCAAAATAGAAAGACGAATAAAAAAGTGCATTGAAGAAAAGAAAGTCTCCTTTCGCTTAGTTTACCCAGATAAGGAACCTGAAGATGAATCATAAACGTAAGAATTGGAATGAATACTTTATGGACATTGCTGAACTGATAGCCACTAGAGCTACTTGCGATAGAAAGCACGTTGGTGCTGTAATTGTCAAAGGTAGGAGGATTCTAGCAACCGGCTACAATGGTTCAGTCTCAGGAGGTGATCATTGTACTGAAGTTGGACACTTAATGGTTGATGGACATTGTTTGAGAACTGTACATGCTGAAGTAAATGCTATTGCACATGCGGCTAAACATGGTATTCCTATAGATGGTTCTGCCATCTATGTTACGGCACAACCGTGCTTTAAATGTTTCTGCGTAATAGCAAATACTGGGATCAGGAATGTATATTATAAAGAATCTTATGGCAAGTTTAACGAGGACATGAGTAAAGTAATAAACTCAACCAATATAAAAATCCAAAAGATATAGGAGCAAACTATGAGTGAAAGCGATGACGAGGAATTGCGTGACCTTAAACCAAAACCGCCAGCAAAACTAGCCCCTCAAGGAATAAAAAGTTTTACTGTTTGTAGACAATCAGATGAAACTGGTATTTCAGGAGAGGGCATAGTCATAGAAGGGGTTGTCCTTGCTACAGGACAGTGTGTTATTCACTGGTTGTACCCACCGCCAAGAGGCGGTATCGCAATCTTTGACTCGATGGAAGACTTCCTTAAGGTACATGTCATCCCACACCCTGGAAATAAAACAATAATCACCTTTGAAGATGGTGAGCAACGCACATATCCATCTGACTAACAGGAGAAAAAATGGCAATCAAAAAAATAACTGGTATTCCAGAAGTGGATACCATAGCCAATGCATTAAACAAAAAATTCGGAAAAGACCTTGTGCATCTCGGTCCTAAAATCGAGAGCACAGAAGTAGTTTCCTCTGGGAGCCTATCTCTTGACTGTCAGTTAGGGATAGGGGGAATCCCGCTAGACCGTATTATCGAAGTGTACGGTCCCCCGTCAGCAGGCAAGACATCCTTATCATTACAATTTGTAAAACAGTACGTAGATGAGTATGGGTACGATAGGCCTCCTTGTTTTATCGATCTCGAAAGAACTACAGGCTTAGACTTAGTAAAAAGCATGGGTATAGATCCAACTAAAGTTGTATTCTCCTACCCCGATACCGCAGAAGAAGCAATGCAGTTAGCTAAAGACTTAGGTACTAGTGGTGCAGTAGGCATGGTTATCTTTGATTCTATAGATGCTGCACAGACAGAAAAAGAAACTAAACGATTGATGACAGAAATGGGAGTGGGAGACCTTCCCAGAATTATGTCAAAATCAATGAGAAGCATTTCAAAAATATGTGTTGATCAGAAAGTATGCTACATTTTCATCAATCAGATTCGTATGAAGATTGGTGTGATGTATGGTAATCCAGAAACGACAAGCGGAGGAAATGCTCTACCATTTTATTCATCGCTTAGGTTGAGAGTGGCTTCAAAGCCATCACCGAATCAGCCTAATGCATTACTGATGAAAGTAAAAGTTGTAAAAAATAAAATGGCTCCAGCCTTAAACAAAGAAGCAGAATTTGAATTTGTTTGTGGCAAGGGAACAGATCCTTATGGAGACATATTAAATTTCGCTAAAGATATTGGTTTTATAAGATATGCCGGATCATCAGTAAAAGTATCACTACCCAACGAAGAAGAAAGTACATTATGTACGGGAGGAAAACTCGGTGCAAGACAATTTATCATTGAAAATACAGACTTTTACAAACGACTTAGAGAAGCTTGTTACGAAGCAAGCGGAGTGGTTCCCGCAGATTCAACCCCTAGTGAGGAACCTGAAGGAAGCAGCAAGAAATCCAGTAAGAAATCTGGACAATCTGAAGCAGTTAATGAATAATCTTAACGATTACACCAGTAAGCAGCGCAATGCATCTTCAAATGAAGTGATGACAGTTGCCTGTCCAGTCACCAATATCCCTATCTATGATATGGATAAGGAAGGTAATACATTCTATCTTGATAGCCATGGTACCTGTAACAATACTGGACTAGACTATCATTTAAGTGCGCTGGAAATTCCAGATGAAGAAATTAAATGTGATCCCTGGCCCGTTAGATATTACGGCTATTACAGCAAGGTATCTTTACAAGCCAACTAAATAATTAAAAATCTAAAGGAGAGGTTATGTCTAATAACTTCGTACATTTACATGTACATACAGAATATTCTCTTTTAGATGGTATCAATAGGATTGAGACGCTGCCTGAGCATGTCAAAAAGCTTGGGCAGCGCTCTCTTGCTATTACCGATCATGGAAATGTTAGCGGTAGTTACAAGTTCTTTAAATCATGTAATAAAGCAGGCATACAACCTATCATAGGTATGGAAGCCTACTACACAATACAAGACAGATCAGTAAAAGATTTAGATGATCTAGGCGAACCTTATTACCATCTAATTCTTATAGCTCTTAACAATGAAGGGCTTCACAACTTATACAAACTATCCTCATTAGCTTATACTGAGGGTATGTACAGAAAACCCAGACTGGATGACTTCCTCCTGGGAGAGTATAGCGCTGGAATCTGCGCTACCACAGCATGCCTTGGTTCAAGAGTGTCACAGCTCATTCTTAATGATAGGAAAGCTGAGGCTGAAAAAATGATACACCACCACAAAGCTTTATTTGGTGATAGATTCCTAGTTGAATTACAGCTTCACGAAATGGAAGAACAGCAAAGGGTAAATAAAGTCCTCATGGAAATAGCCCTAAGAGAAAACCTACCCCTAATTGTTTCTAACGACTGCCACTATACTCACGAGTGGGACAAACAGTTACACGAAGCTGCCCTTTGCATGCAGACGAAGACTACGCTATCCAATGAAAAGAGATTTACTTTTGGAGAGATCGATGTTCATGCTGCATCCCATGATTGGATGTGGAAAAATGCACAGGCACAAGGTATGCCTTACGATGCCATATCCAATACAGTTAGTTTAGCAAGCATGGTCGACTCATCTTCATACTTTTCAGACAGAATGAATCGATATCCAAAGTACCAGGATCTACCTGAAGGCGAAACAGCACACGAACACTTAGAGATAGTGTCTAAGCAAGGACTATTCAATAGGTTCGGCTCTATGCCACCAGAAGAGTACAGAAACAGGCTTGATGATGAGCTAGTTGCAATAAAGAAAATGGGTTTTTCAGATTACATGCTAATTGTTGCACAATTTATGGAAGGTGCAAGAACAGTTGACGTTCTACACGGTCCAGGACGAGG
This sequence comes from Magnetovibrio sp., assembly GCA_002721825.1. GTDB lineage: Bacteria > Pseudomonadota > Alphaproteobacteria > Rhodospirillales > Casp-alpha2 > TMED8. Next base: position 100,674 of record PBLS01000003.1, on the reverse strand, counting down.
CTCTGCAGCAGGATCTTTAGTGGCTTATGCTCTAAAGATAACTGAAGTAGACCCGATCAAGTATGGTTTAATCTTTGAAAGATTTTTAAATATAGGTAGAGGAGCAACACCACTCATATTCGACCACGAGATGGTGGAGAAGATTGAGTCTTTGCCAGTGAGTCATACAAAATGTAATCATAAACACTAAAAAGGCTCCCGTTAGGGAGCCTTAGTAGTGTTAGCAGGCGTTACCTGCGCGAGCTAGCAACCGCTTTTACAACGTCTAACTGGCTGTAGCATATATCTTTTGAACATTTAACTATCCTCCTAGCTTAGAATCACAGCCCCAACATCACCAGCACCACCTTGAAGGTTAGATATACGAACAGAGGTGATGGGGCCAAATTGAGCTGCAGTAATATAATGCAGTTCTCCGTCTGGGCCTATGTTAAAGCCAGGTTCTGCACCTGTTGCTACGTACTCTACAGTATCGCATTGTTCTAAATTTCTAGTGACAACACGAGCATATTCATTTATATGAATAGTTGCTATGTCGTTGTTTGCGTTTACACCGTTATCATTAAATCTAAATTCTACACGCCGTGCAGGACGACCTAGATGATCAGCACAAACTATTGCATTAGCTACGTCAGCTGTTGCGGTAACGTCGTTTAAAATCTTATATCTCATTATGGAGTCTCCTTTGATTAATCAAATAAAAAATAATTACATTTCAGATCGCGTTTCTGAAATCGATAGAGACTTTCTTGACTTCGAAGAAGACATGATCTCCAAACAAGATCAAGAAAGAATTCTCTCATTGATATTCTTACTTAACACACAGAGTGAAATCAAGTTTCCCAACCCTCATAACAGCATCCTATTATACGTATGCGGTTTAACAGATGAATTTGACTTCAAAAAGGGACGCTCCAATACTGTTGGAGGATCTCCGCCAGATATTGACATTGACCATGATGCACTCGACAGAGAGGGTGCTATCGCATGGGTAACTGATAAATGGGGACGAGATAATGTCGCAAATATTATTACCCATGGAACATTTAAGCCAAAATCACTTGCTCGCTCCTTCTATAGGGTTACAGAAGGAGACACACAGGATTTGAATAATATACTTAAAAAAATCCCACCACCAAAGTACGGTAGAGAAGCTACCCTGGAAGAAATCATAGAAAAGAATCCCGCGATTCTAGATGAAGAAAAATATAAAGAATTCTATAGCTTTGCCAATACACTAGAAGATATGGTTGCTAACTTTGGCATTCATGCTGCAGGTGTAGTCATATCTGACAAGCCTATAAGGGAGGTTGTTCCAACCTGGAAGAATTCAAAAGCAGATCTGATAACTCAATTTGACATGAAAGAAGTAGAGTCCTTAGGTCTAATTAAGTTTGATTTCCTATCCATAGATACACTCTCAATTATTAAGGAATGTACTAAGCTTTTGAAACTCAACCAAGATATAGAAGTTCAGCCATACAGTATAGCTGATGGCAATAAGAGAGCATATACTATGCTACACGAAGGCTTGCTGACTGGCGTATTCCAGATGGAAACTTCTGGTATGGCCAAAAAATTAATTACCCGAATCAAGCCAACCTCAATCGAAGAGCTAAGTGATATCTCCGCCTTGAATAGACCAGGACCCCTACAGGCTGGCCTAGATAAAGAATATATGAATAATAGAAAATCAGGCTATGCACCGGATAACTTACCCGAAGGAATTGCAGAGCTATTGAAAACCAGTTACTGGACATTGATTTATCAGGAACAAGTAATGGCAATCTGTTCTGAGATCGCTGGATTCACCTCAAAAGAATCTGATGATATCCGAAGGGCTATGGGTAAGAAAGACGTTGATGTTCTGAATACATACAAGAAGCAATTTATAAATGGATGTACCCAACGAGGAGGTCTTACCCAGAGCTATTCCGAGGAACTCTGGGATGATTTAATTGGGTTTGCAGACTACTGCTTTGTACCTGAGACAAAAATTTTACGACCAGACGAAAATAAAAATGAAGCTTATCCGTGTCAATTAATTGATTTAATAAACGATATTGACTCAGAAGTGGTCTCTGTTACTGAGGAAAATAAAATCATAAATCAAAAAGTTCAACAACGCTGGCATCGAGGTATACAGGAAGTGTATACTTACACATTGGAAAGTGGTGAGAGTTTTACTTGCACCCCGGACCATAAGTTTAAAGTAGTTTCGGGAGAATTTATTTCAATCGATACTATATTTGAAAAAGGATTAGAGCTCTACAGTATTTACGAGGAGAAAAAAGCTGATGAGAAAACCGGTCGAAATAGTTAAAACACACTCACGTACGATAGGCGATGTAAAAAGAGCTATTGTTGGTGATATAATAGACAGAATCGACGAAATTGTAGGACACCTACCGGGTTATAAAAAGTACGATTTAACAGAACAAGTCCCACAAGGTGGGACTATTTCTTTTGATCCTGCTCCTAACAAAGAAACCCTAATCCTGGCACACGACGGCATGGTATTGAGAGAGGGATACGATTTTGTATTCACGTCTCCTACCCAAATAAACTTTGAATGCGAGCTTGTGCCTCAATCATACTTAATAGCTTTCTATAAAGAAAGTTTGAAAGAAAAGATGCCATAAAACGCTTAAGATGTATAAGAATTTTCTTATTCTATCCTCTGAAAAGTTTTATAAAAATCTTCTCTCAAACGCTGGACTTTTTAGCATACGTTAATTTATTAATGTACCAGCGCATCTCGCTTTTTCGAGATGGCATGACCCCTTAATGGGGTTTAATTAAACCGGTCCCAATGGGACCATTTGTCATTCATTTTACAATATAAAGGAGGTAAATTATGACGACTAATCCTAATGATATTAAACCTACACCAGACTATGGCCCGGAGATTCCTTCGAGCGATTGTGACGGTAAAAGAACCCAGGTAAAGCCTTTCGGTGTATCTGGAGATACAATCAACTCTGCTAACGACGTAGTAGTAATTAACACAGCTGGTGAAATTGATGTTACTGCATTCCACCACGCTCTGGAGAAGAACTCTAGCAATGTGTATGCGATGCTAGCTGATCCTAGTGCAACTGAGTCCGACCTTAAAGGTGGCGCTGTAAAAGCTTTTATTAAAGCTGAAGTTAAAGAATTGATTGGAGCAGCTCCTGACAAGATGAATAGCATCAAGGAACTTTATGAAGCCCTTGCTGAGTATTCCGAAGACAAGAGCAGAAACATCAGTGATTCGGTTCAAGATGTGGATAGACACCTCGCAGGTCTAAGAGCAGATGGATTCATCACAAACTCTTTTTCTTCTAGTATAGAAATCAGTCTGAACGGCTCTGGTAGACGCTTCAAGGCAGGCGTTCCATCCAAAGTAGTCGCAGACGGTCTCACACTTAGAGAAGGTTTAGACTACACTATTATAGCAACAAAACTTGATAGCTTTGGCAAAGTTAAAGCAATCAAAGTTGAGCTCGTAGATCCTATGGGCTACGCCGACAATGATGTAAGCTTAACTGTCACCACTAGAGCTTGTGCGCCACTTGCTACAGTTGCTGGAAAAATCCATGCTCCTGATCCAACTGATTTAGCTGAGATCAAGCTTATGGAAGCCCAAGGCCAATTGTTGGCTCTTTCCAGAGTAAGCGCTCAAGGTGCTACCCTTGGCCCAGTTGATTTCCCATCTGAAGATGCTGAAAACAACGCGTAAGATAAGAAATCTTATTTAAGAGAATAGTACAACACTTAGATTTTTTACTATAAAGGAGGTAAACTATGGGTACTTATAAAAAACCAAATCCTGGTTTAGGAGATAATGAGCAAACAGGCGACTATGGTAATCCTGTCGGCAAGCTGGACGAGAGCAAATTTGCTCGAACCAGACTCCGCAGAGATGCTTTTGCTGCCAGCATTATAACCGCTGATCGGGGAGATCAACCTGTTTTAGTCATTGATTCGAGTGGTAGAATCAATGATGCAAGGTTTCAGTCAGCAATGGCTGAAAATGTCCAACAACTACATTGGAATGTTGGAAACTCACAAAAGTGGCCTGTTGACTGGAATGCTTGGCAATCTGGTGCAGTAGGCGCATTTGCTACCGCAGAATGGAATGCAATGATCTTTGATAAACGCGAAGGCGTTTACGATCAATATGGCAATCCATTTAATCCGTTCTTAACACAGTGGACTTTTAAGAAATTCGCTCAGATGAATTCAAAAGTTGTCACCGGTATAGAGGACGTTCTTCAGATGATTGTCGCTGATAACGATAAGGTCTTGGCACAAGAAAGATCTTCAACTGAAAAAACCTACACTGGTTTTACGAAGAGTCAATTCTATTCAGGAATGTATGGCTGTGATTTGGCATACGCCACTGAAATGAAAGATCCAGCAGAAACAGCAGCTGAGCTACTTAAGGCTTTAATAGAAAAAGCAGAAGCAGAAGAGGCTGACTACAGTTATGTCCAAGATCTGCATAGGCGTTATAATGAATATTCAATAACTGCTGAAAAGAACAGAAAAATCAAAAGAAACTGGCTTTACAATCCTCGGATGCCAGCTACAATTGTTGTAGAAGGTGAAGAGGTCGCATTCTTGTCCACGATGAATCATTATTTCAGACAGGACAGATGGAATGGCAAGGACACCCTTGTTCTTTGCATTAATCTCGGTGACGGAGAAGCTGATCCCCTAACGGCAGATCAGTGGTCTAGAACTTCTGCAACTGTTGAAGTTCGTGATGGCAACGCTGGAATCGGCCAGGCTTATGGCGTTATTGATTTTCTTTTCTCAAAATGGAATGGAACACAGGTACTCGGAGGAAATTACAAACTCCAAGACGGTCTTGAGGTTCTAATAGGCGGCTTACCGCAGCTAATCCACAGTAGATTGAAGAATCCAGTACGTGATGCTGATGATATTTTTGACAGCCAAGAGTTCAGAGCTGTTCTCGAAGCTGCTCAAAAAAATGTTCCTGAGATAGAAGACGTTTTAAAAACTTTAACCAAACCAGGTGATGAAGTAGAAATGTCTTTATTGGAATGGGGTATGAGCCCTGACGTAATTCTTGGAGAAATCAGTAGATTGGATTTCATTCTCAGAATGGCCAATATAGCAGGAGCCGATCCATCCTTATTGGGTGAATTGGTTGAGCGTCTGGAAAAATTAAAAGCAAGCGTTGGAGACTTCGATGCTGAGTTGAGCAAGCTCATGGCAGACATGTCTGCTTTACAAGAGTTTATTGCAGCCAAAACTGCTGAACTCGCTGATCACACAGCTTCTTTTCAAGCTCTTAAGGAAGCCCTTGAGAATGATATCGCTATGTTCAGCCAATATATTGCAAAATATAGCGAGGAAGCTGCTCACAAGAAAGCAAGAAGAGCAGAACTATTTGATGGTTCACTTGAGGGACTTGTAGATAGATACGGCGTGGATACTTTTAACGACAGGATGGCTGCAAACAAAGAGCTTTTCGGTCTTGGTTGCAGTTCAAATCATGATGTATTTCCTAATTTCATGGGCATATTGTCTTCTTTTGATGATGGGAGCTTGTCTGAAGATGATCAGGCTGCTTTAAAAGCAGCAGTGGAATTTACTTCAGATAATTGCTATGAGCATCCAAACGGATTCAAGGTACTTTCGTGGGCAGGGTCACATTTGGAAGCCCTGATGACTGCAGGCGAAACTACTTCTGTAAATGAACTGTGGGTCAAGGTTGATCAGGCTGGTGGTATTCTAACCGCTTCTGATTATGCTGAAGCCACTAGCAAGAACACAGAACTTGCTAGCAGAGTTCCTGAAGGTCCATGGCGTTTCATCATGAGTGCAATCGCAGTTTCTACTCGCGTTGCTGATGAACAGCTGGATAGTGATATTGCGCATGCTGAAACATCTATCAAGATATACTCTGAGAGCAAATCTGAGGCACAGCATGGCCTCGCAGCCGCTACAGAAGCTTTCCAAGCTTTCAGAGCTGCAGCTGAAGCTGAACTGCATGATTCGCATGAAACCCTTGCCAAGCTAGATGAAGTAAGGGCTTATACCCATGCTCAGAAGGTGGATGCAGAGAAAGAAATAGAATCTATAGAAGAAGAAATTTCTTCACTTCCACCATCACACAATGTCGTCTCTCTTGCAATCGATAAGGTTACATACAATACCGATTCAACTTCTGAAAGTTTCCAAGAGGAAATAGCTAGAAAACGAATCACAGAGGTAGAGTTGATAACCCCCGATGCTGCTGATGGTAGCTACGAAGAAGCACAAATCAATAACGGCAGAGTTCTTTACAATGCCGTAACTCTCATTTTAGCCCAAACCAAGGCAATAGCCGTGTCTTTGGACTTAGAGTGGGGTCCCATTAGCTCTGAAGTTAGCTATATGCTAGTACAAGGTACTAATGACATGATTGGTGCAATCTTAGAGGTGTTAGGTTTTCCTGGCGGTCCAGATGAGAAACAAACATTAGACAACTTTTGTTCTGAAATCCTCACTATGGACGACACGGAAGCCAAGCGAAACTTGGATTTGGCAATTGAGAGAATTATGCATCAGGCTGGAGACGAGGAACTGCAAGGTTTAATAGCTGATACAGCTATGAGGACTGACTCTGATATTCACCAATATCTAGAAGCGGTTGGTTACCATATGCAAGGTCGAGTTGTTAGCTTGGATATCAACAAAACTGCTGGCGGTACACTCATCGAAATGACTGGGATGTCTCCAGCTCTTGCTGAAGCAATTCAGGAAATTCGCAGAGAATTCAGTCAAATTGAACTCCATCACCTTGGACTTCTAAACCAGAAGCAGCTTAGAGCTGCTGCTCCAGGTTTATTCATAGAAGATGGTATGGGTTACAAGGTACCGGTTTGTGATGCCTATCTTATGGGTCTTACTTCAACTCTCAAGGGTTCACCCCCTGAATATGAAGGAGACGAGAAAAGCTATAAAGATGCTTCAATGCCTACATCAAAACTGAAGACTGATGCTCCTAACGGAAAATAAATAAAATTTTTAGTTAAATTTTAACCACCCTGAGGGGGGCCTTTGGCCCCCCTCTTTTTTTGGAGAAAAAATGAAATACGTATATATGAAAATAAAACTTATGTTTTATGTTTTGAAGCTTATTTTCTCTGTCGAGAAAGAACCTTTCTCCAAGTATCTTCTTGGAAATACAAAGAAAATTCCAATGTCTTTTGGAACAGTTGTATATGAAAGGCTAGCAAAATCGAATAGACTTAAATTCCAAAGAAGAGTCAACGATGGTATGGATCCTTCTCTCGACTTACTCTTGACTATAGCCCACTATGATTTGGTTGCTACCCATTATCAAGATAAACAAGAGTTGAAAAATGAGCTGTCAGAAAATATTAAATTGCTTTTATTAGCATACATCTATATAGATGATACACCCATAAATAACAAAGTGATAACGAACACCAATAACGGAGAAAACGATGAAGCTAATCTCCAAGAGCGAACCAAAACAACGTGAAGTCTATGATATCGGTTTAAAAAAAGATCATAACTTTATACTCGAAAGTGGTCTAGTTGCCAGCAACTGCTTCAACAAGGCACACAGCGTAAGCTATAGTGTACTAACATATATATCCGCTTACATGAAGGCAAACTATCCAGTAGAGTTCTTCTGCAGCCTAATGAGCGTAAGATCCAAAACCCTACAGCCCAAACTCTGGGCTATGAAAGCGCCAGAATATATTCAAGAAGCAAAAGCGCTAGGAGTAATTATTAATCCGCCCAGTGTGAATGGCTCTAGCATTGATTTTACAATTCAACAAAACGAAATCTTTTTTGGTCTTAATGCTATTAGGGATGTTGGCAAAACAGCAGCAAAATCAATAGTTACCACCCGTGGAAAGAAGCAGTTCACAGATGTTTACGACTTTCTAAGCAGAGTCAATATGCAAAAAGTCACAATAAAAACATTCCAAAGTTTGATACGGGCGGGCGGATTTGATAAATTAGGCTATGTTAGAGAAGAGCTTCTCGAAAGAAGCAATGACCTTTATAATTATATTAAAGAAATAGTGGAGTTCGAGCAGCGAAAAATAGATTCTGCTACTAGAAAAACAGAAAACCAGAAGCTAACGCTTCTAATTGAAGAGAGAAATTCCTTAAGGAAACAGCTCAAGGCAGAAGAAAAGAACTTGAAAAAAGCTGCAGACAATGAAAAAGACAAGGTATCAAGATTGATTGAAAGTATTAAAGAGCAGTTAGAACCGCTAGAAGAAATGAAGCTCAGAAGACTTCCAGAACTAAAAATGAAGGAAGAGCCTTCTAAAATCGAGCTAAGGCGCCACGAAGAGGTGCCTCTTACCCTTAAAGATGTAATGGAGCAAGCTCATTACATAGGCTGTTACGTACAAACACACCCCGCCTCATTAATTAATAATGGATGTGAAAAGCTTGAAGCAGTTTGGCAAGGTCAAAATGCTTTAGTTTGTGGTGTCATAAATTCTTTAAAAGTGATAACAACTAAAAGGGGTAAGAAAATGGCTTTTGCAGAAATAGATGATTCTACTGCAACAGCTGACCTAACAATATTCTCTAGACTTTGGATAAAAATAGGACACAATATAGAGCAAGGCTCACTAATAAGAGCTAGAGTAAAAGTAGAAAGCGAAGCTCCAGATATTAAGCTAATAGCCGAGGAAATAGAGATATATAAGGAGATCTAAATGAGCAAATGGAAAGACGAAGAAGAGCATTTATTGCGCCTACTTGTCTCAACCAATAGTCACTCTGACATAGCTGCAGAGTTTCTAAGGAGACATGAGAAAGGATTGCCAGGTTTTAACCTGAAAAGATCTTATGACGCCATAAGAAGAAAATGCAGTAGAGACGGCATTACTGCTGATACTACTGCAGACTATACAGATCCCTATGAAGAGCGCTGGGAATACATAAAAAGAATGAATGAAGAATACATGATGGATGCTGAACAGCAAACTGACGGTATTATAGATAAGATTGAGAGAAAAATACTCACATTATCTGACATTCATTTCCCATTCGCACTATATGATGAGCTAGACAAAGCTCTAACGCTTCATAGTGACGCAGATGTAGTCGTTTTAAATGGTGACATTCTTGATGGATATATTTTTTCAACGTATGGCACAGCAAGAAGAATCGCTGCTGTAAAAGAATACCTCTCTGCTTTTGAACTGGTAAAAAGGATAGCAGAATCCTTTCCCAAATGTGTTATCGTAAGCGGTAACCATGATAGAAGACCTGCTAAAGCATTAGCTAAACGAGAGTTCCAAAAAGAAGCAACCCAAATATTGAGACCTGATCTGCTGGCACGTATTGCCAATGGGGAAGTACTAAATAAAGATGGAGAATTAGTAGAGAAATTAAACTTTGACAATGTTATATATCAGAAGTATGATAGCTGGTACGTTAGAGTAGGAAAAACAATTTTTTGTCATCCCGACGCATACAGCGGGGGTAGCCCCGGAGCTACAGTCAAGAGATTATGTACATATTTTATGAATAGGCTTGGTGGAGAGAATTTCGATTCAATTGTTGTTGGACATACGCACAGAATATATAAAGGCGTAGTTATGAATAAGCTATTAATTGAACAAGGAGCAATGTGCTCCAGACAACCTTATCAACACAGAGCTGATCTGTCCTTTCCTCACGCAATGAATGGTTATGCTGTCGTCTACCAAGACGCAGAAGGCAACACCGATTTTAGCGAGAGCAGGATTTACTACTTAGGTAGTCAGCTACCACCTAAAAAGGGAGTAATATAATGTCATTAGTTGACGCACAGGGTAACCCTGTTACCCCACAATTAGACCAAGGGCAGATGGTTAACATGATGTCCGGTCTTCGTATTAGAATTGATGCTGCAAATGCACAATTGGTTCAGCTAGGTCTTCTAGTAGAATACCTATACGAGAATCTAGAGAAGCAAGATATCAAGATCTCTATGGAAGAATTTCCTGTTTGGGCTGAAGCTCGTTACAAGGAGATTCAAACCCAAGCACAAGAGATGATGGAAAGTACAAAAGAAGAAGTAGAAAATATTAAGCAGAACATCAAGAACGCAGCATCTGATGTTGCAGACGCACTCAAGAACGTAGAACAACAAGCAGCCGCAGCTCAAGAAACAAATCAAGATACCGAAAATACTAGCGAAGAAACAACTGAAGAAACAACTGAATAGGAGTCAAAATTGTCTGAATGGTCATTCATATCACATGTAACTGACTATTTGGCAAGACCTAGATTAGGTAATCAAAAAGCTCCCACACAGTGGCCTTCAGAAGCTACAGCCACACAAGTTAATGAGTATGGTGAACCAGAAGTAATTGGGAAGTGCAGGCGACAAGCCTACTTCCGGTTACTTCTGGACACCTTTTCATTCTCACCTCACTACGAAATGTACCGCGAATTAGTCGAAACTATACAGGCTAATCAGGAAGAGGTGGATCCATATCTTAGATGGATATGGAAACAAGGCGAGCTATATGAAGAATTCTGTGTACAGGCAGCTCAAGAATCTGGAGTATTTATTGCAACCCAGACTCAAGTCTACATTCCGAAATGGAATGTATCAGGTAAAATTGACCTAGTTGTTATTAATCCAACAACGGGAAAATACCACATCGTTGAAGTTAAATCTGTTTACGGATTTAATGCTAACTATGTATTGGGAAGTCCAGCTGATAGAAAAAGAGGAACTCTTGGTTCACCAAGAGATTCACACTTGATGCAATTGGGGCTTTACCAATATCATTATGGTAACAATGATGATAGATTTGGTTCTGGGCTATTAGTTTATGGTGCAAGAGACACGGGTAGATATGCCGAATATGAAGTAACCGTAGAACCTACGGAAGATGATGAAGGGAATATCCAACATCATATTTTTTACAAGGGTAATTCCCCTTGTGCAACACCCAAAAAAGACTCTGGTCTAACGATTGAGAATATTGCAGAGCAGTATGTTTACATACAGCAATGCGTTGACTCAGGACAAATACCTGACAGAGACTTCGATCTCTCTTATGATGATGATAAGATTGAAAAACTTTTCGAGAGAAATCTTCTCAACAAGAGAGATACAGAACAACATGCTAAAAGAAAAGCACAAATTGCTGAAGGAAAGAAAAAGCCTGTCAAGGCAGTAGAAAAAGGTGATTGGCAGTGCAGCTACTGTGCTTTCCGAAATGTGTGCTACTCTGAAGATAAGCAACCAAGAATGGATATCAGGGGTGATTCATGAAATCGCCTCCTGATTCCTATTTTTTAATTAAGTTTAAAGTAGATAAAGAAAAGTTTGAATATGGGCCCTACTTACACATAGATGATGCAACACACTTGCTGGTTTCCCATATTCCTTTTATAGCTGAGGCTAAAGCTTTGAAAAAAAAATACAACTACATGGCAGAAGTACACGAATGTGTCATCAACGAAAAGGGAACTTGGGATACTATCTCAATTCCTATTACGGAAAACTTATGTCGCAAACAAAAACATTAGAAATGCTAACAAAGCAAGTATCAATACTAGACTATGAATATTTAACTACTGATGACGTAAGTCTTGTCCCTAAACAAGGCAGTCTTCAGTCAAGGGCTGATGCTACTCTTAGTCCTTTTATATATAGCTCACCAATGGACACTGTAACTGGCTATGACATGGCCAAGGCTATGTTAAGTAATAACCATTACCCCGTTGTTTGTAGATTCCTAGAAGATGAATGGGAGAATACATTAAAAGACCTACATCATAATCAGAATGTATTCTTTGCCATAGGCTCCAGTGCTAGCACTGGGCTACATCTTGCTAACAAAGTTAAAGAATATGGTATTCAAAAGCTATCTGTAAATCTTGACGTAGCGCATGGGGATACAATCCATATGCACAAGCTATATCAATACTACTCAGACCAACCATATGTAGGAAGCTTAATGTCAGGAAGTATCTGCACTGGAGAAGCCGCAGTACGCTCTGTAAGGGCTGGCTGTACTCACCTGAGGGTTGGTATAGGTCCAGGCTCTGCATGCACTACAAGGCTTATGACGGGCTGTGGCGTACCACAACTGTCTGCAGTCTACAATGTTCACAAGACCCTTGAGAATGCAGGTCTAAGAACTGGAGTAACTATTATTGCAGATGGTGGTGTAAGATCTCCTGGAGATGCAGTAAAGTACTTGGCAGCAGGAGCAGATGGTATTATGATGGGGAACAGATTCTCTCGGACCTGTGAGAGCTCCGGCTGGAGTTTTGTCGACGGGAAGCATACGAAACGTTACAGAGGTCAAGCCTCAGCATCGTTCCAAAGAGACTTCAATAGGAAAAGCGATTGCCCAGAAGGAGCAACTTCTGAATCGTTTGTTCCTTCAGACAGAACTGAAGACATCATCAAAGAATTTGAAGGTGGTGTAAGATCAGCATTAAGCTATTTAGGATTGAGAAATATAAAAGATCTGTCACCAGAGCTGGTAGAGTTCATAAAAATAACTCCTTCGGCTCAACTAGAAGGTACGCCCCATGGAACTACAAACGCTACTATGTACAGGTGATCCGATATTAGACATTTATATTGATGGAGATGGTTCAATGCGCCACTTTAACGGTGGCGCATTGAATATTTACCAAAATATAGTAGCTCTACTATTGGAAACAGACTTGTGCATGAAAATAGAATACGCTTATCCAAGTGATGGAGACTTTATAAAAGGTGATGTATTCAACTGTTATACAATATGCAGAACACCCCTACATGAGGAAGGGATAGCGCTCGCTTCTGATGATACCAAAGAGATATTTTATACACCTTGTGGAATACCAGAGCTAGTAGCAGAATATAAACCAGATATACTCGTGCTTGGCGATTACAATAAGGGTGTATTAAACACCATTAAATGGCTTGATGATGACGAGTTTCATGGCGCAGAATGCGCCATAGTAGACTCTAGATATAGAAGTCTAGACATGAGGTGGATAAACAAATGCAAGCTTAAAATCTGGCATGCTACTGACAAGGAGTATGACAAAGAGTGGGCTAAAAACTTTGACTACGTATACTGGACTGCGGGTCCCAAACCCGTAGTAGTTTTAAAAGGTGAAAAACCTATAGCAACAATTGAAGTTCCCTCTGAAACTAAAATCGTGAATACTTGTGGCTCTGGTGACACCTTCACTGCAAGCATTGCAGCTTGCATATTTGCTTACAAGGATGTATCTGAGCAAGCCCTAATAAGTTATGCAAAATTTGCTATTGGTGTTTGCCAAGATGTGGTATCACAACCCTATACATCAACTACGAAAAAAAGGATAAACATAGAATGTACATTACAAACCTAGAAGAAGTTGTTCATGTTTTGAGGTCTCGCCTTAAAGACTATTTAATCCTAAAGAAGAATATCAGAACAAACGCAAGAAAAATAAAGTGTTTTGTGCACAATGACAACGACCCCAGCATGTACTTCAATCCCAAAACAAACGATGAGACAGTAAAATGTTTCTCATGTAACTGGAGTGGAGACATATTTGCAGCAGCGGGTGTGCTAGACAACCTCCCAACCGGAGGTCCCGAATGGGTAACACAAACCGTCCCTGCTTTATGTGAAATGCTTGAAATTCCTATTAAATTAGGAGAGCCTACTCAAGCTGACAAAGAAAAAGCACAGATCTATAGATTAACCCAAGACATCGCAGACATATCAATCGGTGCAACCGAAGACGACCTCCCCTACCTAGTGGAAAGGGGGTGGAAGCAAGATGAAATAGACATTGTATCTGTAGATGAAGATGTCCTTATCTCTAAGCTCGTTGAGAGAGGATGGGAATCAACGGATCTCAATAGATCGCTTATGATACGTACTAAATATAATTCTTACTTTGGTACAGATAAAATTACATTTGTAATACGTGATTACAGAGGTAGGCCTGTTGGTTTCATTAGCAGGAGCATAACAGACACCTCGCATAGCAAGTATATTAATACGCCTGAAACACCTATCTATGAGAAGAGCAAGGCTCTGCTCGGTATAGATATAGCTGTATCTAGTGCTAAAAAGCACGGCTTATATATAGTTGAAGGACCAGGTGATCTAGCTCAGCTCTATAGGCTTGGCATCACCAATGCTGTAGCTATATGCGGAACAGCATTTACAGAGCAGCACTTACTACTAGTCAAAAGCCTTGGCATAAGAAAGATCTTCCTTAATTTTGATTGGGATAATGCCGGATTTCTAGCTACTCAAAGAGTGCTTGAAAATGTTTTGAAGGCAACCAATGGTGTTGCTGCACATGTGGTATTGCCTCCATCTGAATCCTTTGATGACTATAATAAGTACCCAAAAGATCCAGACGAATACCTCTCCACGAGCAAAGATTCAAAAGATTATACAAGCTTAAAAATACATACTGCTTTTGAATGGCAACTAGCGCAGGCTTCAGAAAATGACTCACCAGATGTTATCTGTAACCGCATGATTCCTTCAATTGCTTCAGAAGAAGCAGCTGTGAAGAGAGAACTACTTATTAAAACTCTCTCTGTCTTTACAGGGATCTCGCATCAAGCAATAGCCAATGATGTCAACTCCGTTAGAAATGACAAGTATAGCGAAAGGGTGGAAAAGCTAAAGGTATCTGCAGAACAATACCTTTCCTCAGTTAATGAGGACCCTGATAACATCACTGCTCATGTAGCTAATCACGAATCCTCTATTGAGAAAATAGAAAAAGAATATAAAAGGAACAGTGTTGGAGTTAATTATCAACTCTCAAGATACGAAGCCATACAAGAAACTAGAAGAGATGCTGATCAAGATGGAGCAAGCTCTACATTCGTGATGAACTACTTCCCAGCCTTCCAGGAAGCGTTATCGGGAGGCATGAACTGGGCTTCAGGTTGCCTCATGTATGTTGGTGGTCGTGCTAATAGTGGTAAGACAGCAACTTGCATTGCTATAGGATGTGATATTGCTATGTCTGATCCAAATGCAATGGTCCTGTTACACTCTACAGATGATAGTTATGAGCAAATAGAACCAAGGATTAAAACTAATATCTATCAGATGGCCCATCCAACAGGCAAAGAGTTGAGTATAGGTATGGTTGTTCAGCCACACCTATACCTACATCCTTTAGATGAGGAATATCATGCAGCATATGAAGAAGCAGACAATATATTCAAAGAATTAATCTCGGACGAGAAGATTGTAATCATTGATGCAGAAGACGGTTCAACCCTATCAGTACTGGAAAGAAACCTGAGGTATTATAGGCAAAGATATCCATCTAGAAAGATTATGTTAATCTGTGATAATACGCATAATTACATGGACTTTACGAATATGGATCAATCTACAAGAATGACAATGATATCTAACTCCCAGAAAACTATGGTTGCAAAATACCATGCCTGCATGATTGCTACTGCTGAATACAGAAAGAACATGCCAATGGATAGTTCAAAGTTCAAACTACCTATTGATGACGACCTAGCAGACGCAAGAGCGCTAATGTATAGGCCAAATATCATCATACATGTTTACAACGATGTACACGATAGAAAAGAACATGCTGAAATTTTCTGGACAGACGAAGATGGCAAAATCAATCCAAGATTATTGTTAAACTTCACTAAAAATAAAATTTCTGGATTTAAAGATAAATTAGTGCTAGACTTAGACCCGAAGAGGGTTAGTTTAAAGCCCAAGCAAGCTCGAACGGCTCTGCTGGAAGCAGAGTCTTATAGAGATCAGAAGAGTGAAGGACTTATTAAATCCGATGGTACAAGCCTCCTTTATATTAAAGCTAATGAATACAGTGCCCCGGAAGTACCTGAACTCTAAGTAGAGGAAAAATATGTACAAAAATCAGAAGTATATAAATGTGCAAAAGGACCTAACCGGTGAGGTGCCAGGAATAAAACTCTCGGCACTCACCGGTCATGGTCAGGGGGTCCTTGGTGCAAGTGGAATATCAGACCCGATTGAAGTCCAAAAGACTTGGGGTTACGAAATGATATATGTTAACAATGCTCTTTATTGTAATAAAGCATTGATAATTAATCCTAATTGTTTCACCTCTATGCACTTTCATATTAAAAAACATGAGACATTATTGCCTGTCTCAGGTAAATTATATATAGATTATATAGTGGATAAAGTTATACATACAAAAGAAGTAGCAGAATACGAAGCATTCATCATAGCTCCCGGTTTACCCCACTCACTCAGAGCAGGGGAACAGGGAGTAACACTAATAGAATCATCAACAACATCACACGATGATGACTCAATAAGATTACCAGAGGAACTATGTCATGAGAGACAATGATTTAGGAATTTACTGTACTCGAACACGAAAATTCTACTACTTGGAAACAGGCGACGTTTATGTTGCCAATACGATAGACAGGATCAAGAAGGCCCTTATTAAGAGAGGCTTGATAGAGTTTACAGACAAAACATTTATCGATACTGAGAACTACAAGGTTTTCAGCTGTAAAGATGCAAGACTAAAAGATATGGAAATGTTACCAATTTATATCAGTAAACATATTCAACAAACGGTTGAGCAGCGAAAATTAGAAGAGGAAACCAAGACTAAGACTTGGGGTTAATATGGCAAATCCTCTATCAAACGTTCTGAAAGAATTTAAAGCACTAATCCTGCTATTGATTGTAATGGTAGGTGTATTTGCTGCTGGCTGGTTTATAAAAGCTCACTTTGCAGGCAACGAATACGACCTCCTGTTGACAGATAGGAACGAGATCACAGAGAATTTAACAATAGCCAAGAACAAAACCGCTTCATTAAAAAGCTTACTCAACGGTAAGGACGAAAGAATAAGAGAGCTCAAGCAAGTAATTGCTAACTTAGAGAAAAGCCCAACAGAAGTAACACATGTTGTTGAAACAGTTACGACACTGCCAGGCGAAGAGAAAAGAATTGTTGTATACAAAGAAGCAGAATGTCCGAACCCTCCTCCAGACCATTTGTTTAAGCTAGAAAATGGTCTGAAGGTGGCAAGCTTTGCAACGACTACAGAAGGTGAAGAAAAATCATATTCTTATGAGACTGCAGAGCTTAATCTTAAGGGGACCGTTGTCATTGCAGAAGAAGACACAGCAGTATTGCTAAAGGCAACGTCATCTTTAGAACCAGATGTCACCTATCCACTGCAAGTTGACAACCTGAAAGTAACAAAAATAAGAAAACACAAAATTTTTGAACCTCATATTCAAGTAAATATGAACGGGCTTATAAACTTTGAGCCACCTTCAGCTGATGTAACTGCAACAATATCCGTTCCACTCATTCATGCCCTTGATAGAGAGCTCGATTTTCTAGCTCCAAAAATAGGTTTTAACAATCATGATGTTAGACTTGGCGTTGATGTTGTAGGCTACAATTTAGGTCACAAATTACCGATCATCACAGACTTATGGATAAGTGCTGGAACTTCTGTCTCTTTGATAGGGGATACCAAGTACCCAAGTTTAGATATATCGATAGGAAGCAAGTTCTGAGTGAGACTAAAACAAAAAGAAATTTTTTTTATGAAGAAGACGTTAGAGCATATGTAAAGTGTTCTGAGTTCTTTCATAGGGGTGGTACGTTAAACGAACCTTTTGGTATGCGTGTCGTCAAATCCTCTGTTGAGAGACTTATCATAAGAGCTCTAAAGGACAAGCTTAACAATCCCTTGAGGAACATGCAGTCAGCACTAATCACCTCACTGGCTGAAGTTAATCAAACAGAAAACCTAATAGAGCCACAATTAAACCACTATCTAAATAGCTGTATCTTGTGGTTGAAAGAATTCTTCGACATATTCCCCCTGTCAAGATACGAGCCAGTCCTGGGGCGTATCCAGCCCTCAATATCTATTGAAAAAATACCAGTTGAACTAGACATATCAGGTGTATTTAGATCGAAGGAATCGCAAACGATACACGCTATAACTTTCTCGCCTTTGGCGAGTAAGCATTCCATACTGAATGATCCTTGCTCGATAATGAAAATCTTGATGTTAAAACCCTTTGTCAAAGAGCATGTTCAAACTGGAAGACCACAATCGAGATTGCACATATTTGCTTATGGAAAAAACGATAATCTTGAATACTACTCCCTTTCGTCTAACGATATAACGAAAGGTCACTTAAGTATGGTAGGATCAGTTATAAGGGGAATGTCTGATGGACATCACTACCCTGTAGTACCCTGTCTGTATAGCTGTCCGTTTAAGAAAAACTGTTTTCCTGGGGAATAAAATGTCAGATGCATTTGGAACAAAATTCATACTTGTAAATGATATTCAACAAGTACTTCCACCAAAGATTTTTGGTGGGGGACCTTGGATGCATATAGCTACAGTAGTGAGAGGATTCAAAGAATACTGCTGCTTCAAGCATGTACCAACAGATAAGGTGTATATCGAAGAAGTAGATCCTTCATCACCTACGTTATTTAAAATGATTAAAGATAAAAACGAATGGAATGATCTTTACGGTTTTTTACAGCAGAGAGGCATACTAGCTATATCTGCTGGCAAGGAGATCAAAATTGCAAAGAAGTAATTGGATTACAAAATACCAACAAATAGAATCGTCATCTAAATTTCACGAAGATATAAGAGAGATATTAATCACAGATAAATACTGGGGAAGATTTTCTTGCTATCAAGAAGTCCCAGTCTCATCCATCGTGGATGGATACCCGAACAATAGGCACTGTGTTGACTGGTTCATTGATGAACTGGGTTGTGTCCTTGAATTACATGGACAGCAACACTACAACCTGGTAAATTTTGGTAATACTGGCTATGGAAAAGCAAAAAAAGATTTCAATAATATTCGGTATAGAGATAATATGAAAAAGACAGCTTTAGAAAATGCCGGGTATATTTATATTGAAATATCATATAAACTTGCGAATAAATTAGATGCAAAACTACTAAAAAAACTAATCTTTGAAAAAGATAGGAGTTAGAATGTCAGAACAATACCGAAACGCACCAGCATGGTCTCCTGGTGATGTATTATACTTCGGACCCGGATCGAGAGCTCTTGCCTGCTTTGGGGATGTCTCCAGGGAAGCAGGGCTTGTACTGGTCTCTCAAATCTTAGAGCTAGATCAGAGAGGAAACGATCCGATCACACTACACATAAATACAGATGGAGGAATACTCGGAGATGCATTAGCTATCTACGATACTTTAAGAAGCGTAGATTCTCCCGTTGTTACAATTGCAACAGGAGTTTGCGCATCTGCAGGCTTACTTCTTTTATCTGCAGGAGACCTAAGGCTCTCCAATGAAAATACTACCTTCTTTTACCACCAGCCAGTTGTACCAGGAGATGTGATTGCATCTACAGAATGTATGCTCTCTCACTCGAATATGTATGAGCTTTCTCGTGATAGATATGATGGGATTCTTTATGAAAAATCCAATCTATCTAAAGAAACCTGGGTTAAGGAGTTTGCAGGTAGAACATCAAAATACTTTACTCCACAGCAAGCTATGGACTATGGTCTTATTGATGGGTTGATCTCAAGCAAGAAGAAAAAGGGGAAACTCAAATTAAAGTGGAGGGAATAATGGCAGGCAGAGGAAAAGGCGCCAGAAACAAAGGTGCTAACTTTGAAAGAAAACTAGCTAATATCTTGGCAGATAAGACTCCACTTGAAGCCAGGAGGGGCTTAGCCCAAACAAGAGGCGGTGGTGCGGAAGTATCAGACGTAGAGATCAAGTATATACATATCGAAGCTAAGAATCACAAGCGATGTAATATAAAAGCTGCACTTAGACAGGCTATCAATGACTCGTCGTCAAATGGTAAGATACCTGTAGCAATAACAAAAGACGACAGAGAACCTGTTCTCTGTACAATGTTGCTTGATGATTGGATTAAATTTTTTAACACGTACATCAACATAGAGGAACAAAGGAATTTAGAAGACTTTGAATAGTAGTTAACGCAGAATATGAGAATGAAATGTATAAGAAACTCCCAACAAATGTAAGGTCATTACAGTTAAATGTTACACCAGAAGAGTTCAAAAAAGAATGGACAGCCTGTATCACTGATAAAACAGCAGACCTAACGAGGCTCATCGCAATGATGGAGCCCACCTTTGACCATTGGGAGAAGATGCTGACAAGCGGAGGCGGAGGAAGCGATATAAACTTCCTCACTCTCTGCCAGCTAATATCTAAAGATTCTGACGAAGCACTTAATAATATTAGCCTTTGGGTAGATTCTATCACTCATGAATCATCTGTAAAAAGTGAAATATTATACATATTTCTTGAAAGAATGCGAAAATTTAGATATGTTCCAACCCTTGCAAATGCGGAAATGATTGAGTATATTGTAGCTAGAGATCTTAAACTAGGCATATATCACCATATACGCTATACTTTAAGACTATGTAAAAGAGACGCGTTTTATAGGGTAGTAGATGCACCAGGATTTCAAGTAGCAGTTCAAACAGAACTGCCCGATTTTATACTATTAGCAAAGATGAAAATCAATTTAACAAAATGGCAATCCTACCTGTTCTATTTAATCTCACAAGGTTATACTACAGTTAAAAGATCAGCCATGACAAAAACTCACAGAAGAAACTTATATAAAGAGGAACAAAAAATATGGGACTCACTAAAGCAAATGCTATAGACCAGCTAAAAGGTCCAAATTCTATTTCAAATCAACAAGCGCTTGTGAAAAAAATACAAGGTACTAGAATTAAGCCTCCTGTTAGGCATATAATTCCTGGAGGAAAGAGCTTAACGGAGATTGATGAAGGGCAATTGCCTGTAGCAGTTTTCAACTGGCTCAGACATTGTAGACATTTTACAGAAGGAGTTGTTTCTTTGTGTTCAGATGTAGAAGCTAGAAAAACAAACGTAAAGAAAGTAGTAGATTTCGATCCAAAGCTACGCAATACAGAATGGGAAGTTAGAGGCAAGAGATGGCTTGCAGAACGTATCGCAGACATACTTACTCAAGACAATATCCTTTCTGTAAACATCAAGAAGGATGGTTTATTTGCGGTGTATGATGTAGATAAAACCTTTAACGCTCAAAGCGAAGACTGGGAACCCTACGTAGAACTCACACCCTTCAGACCTCCTACATTCTAAGGAGATATATCATGAGACCAGGAGAGGTTAGAAAATTAGAGAAGGAAGTGGTAGCTCTTCGAGAAGCTGTTTCACGCAGTTCCGAAGACTCGGCACTAGTTTCCGACTTAAAAGACAAAAACGAAAAGCTTCGAAAAGAGCTTTCAGATTCAAACAAGAAGCTTGCTGCTTCCGAAAAGAAGGCTAAGTCTTTGGCTTCAGAGCTGAAGAAAGTATCAGCTGAATTAGAGCAGTCTGATTCAGAACTGAGGGCTCTTCTAGGCGAAGATGAATAATGGGTTGTGGATGTGGTAAATCTTCTGGAGGCTCTCGGGCTCCGCGTCCTTCCAGACAGCGAAAACGAGTCCCAAAGGGAGATTCCACAAAACCACCCAAACGTCAAATAAATGACGCAAGTGGCACTGTAAAAAGAAGAATTGAGAAGATAAAAGAAAGAATAAGGAAGAACAGGGAAGAAGATTCGACTTAGTGTCAAATCTTTAACTAGTCCAAAGGCTCTTCTTCAAGAGCTGTAACCCTATCCTCAAGCGAGGATACAGTCTCTTGCATATCTTCAATATCAGTGCGCAATATCACTAGCACTTCCATCACTTGATCTAAAGTGACAAATTTATCTACAGCAATAGCAATGTTGTTATGATTTTCTTCTAAAGCTGTTAGCCTTGCCAACAGTCTGTCATATTGATCTTGTGTTAAATTTATTATAGCCATTTTATCTTCCTATGATACTGCCATTTCCATTAGCTTGAATATGGCAGCTATTAAAGCACCAGAGCCGCCACCAATAGCGGCTAACTTAGCTAAAGAAACTTGAGTTTTTTGAACGGTGTCTTCGAGTCTATCGACATCTCTCTCAGTCTTTCTTACTCTTGCATCTAGAGCTGAGTGGTTGGCTCTAAGCTCTACTGTTGCATTATTACTTTCAGCTTGTTTCTCAACAAGGTCTGTATGCATTGTGCTAATCTGATTGATAGTCTCCTGCTGGAGCTTTTTTATCTCACTGAAATTACTTTCAATACTATCGACTCTCATAGCCAATTTAGTTAACTCGACCTTAACATCATCCATTACGGCTCCTTAGGACATCATCCACTTGATAAATTAGAGCAGCGTTCATAGCTTTATCATCCACATATAAATCTGCTGCTGGTTTTCCAAATATAACTTCATCATATACAAATTCCCACTTGTCTAACTGCTCTAAAGTAAGTTTTGCCAAAGTAGCAGTAACTTTACCTATATTAGCACGGTTAGTATTCATGCCTCTAGCTGTATGTATTATAATTACGTGGCCTTCATCTTTCAAGCGTATCAATAACTCTTTTATGCCTGGGAGGGGTTGCGCCTCGTCATAATTACCTGTACACAGAGTGCCGTCTAAATCAAAACATATTCTCATTTCTTTCCCTTGGCTTTCTTCCGATTCTTGGTCCACCTATCATAATCCTCAGGCTTATCAAAGTCATCTGTCCAATCATCTATATTGTAAAATTTATCTTTTATTTTATGTTCACCTAATGGGATGCCAGACATTGCTCTATAATGAGCCCAGCCACCAGCGCTTGTTATAGATTTTGCTTTGTATGCTTCTGCAACCTTATGTAAGTTTGCTCTGTGCTCTTTTATATCTTTAGGGTAGAAAGATTGTGCGAACAGTTCCCCCCACTTACATCCCGTTATTTTACTAGCATGATGCCTTCCAAAGACTATCCAGTCTGTACCCCTGTAAGATAATATTTTTCGGATTGCACTATCCGAAAACCAGACATCTCCACAAAATACTAAAGTTCTACCATGCTTATTCCACAGTTTTTGTGAACTTAAAAATTTATCAGCATCACCATTACTTGGATTTAAATCTGCTACGTAGAGCTCAGAGCCTGACACCTTATACTTATCATCATCTTCCTTCACAACGATATGTATAGAATTGTCTTTATACTCAGACAGTTGTCTAACAAGCCTGTGCAACATTACCTCTCCTTCTAGTGTTACCAAATGCTTGGGAACCCCCAGGTAGTTACCCCAACGCGTAGCTTCACCAGCACAAATGATAATGCAAACAGTCTTGCCTCGATCAGGCCTCCTATTCATATAAGCTTCATGTTTTTTCGACCAGTATTCTTTACTCACTTAATACCTCCCCCGAGTAGTTCCCCAATAGTGCAAGCCATAACTATTTTTACACTTTGAACTCTTTGGATTAGGTTCTTCTGCAGAGCTATGATGGTAAGGCCAGAAATAATGAGCAGGATATATTTTTATATCCGGCTTCTCTTTATTAATCATACTTGTCAAAAAGGCAGGGCCTGTTGCAACCCATGCCGGAATAGATAAATCGTGACGCACATTATTTATAATCTTTTTCATGAACTTGTTCCTTTTGCTACAGCCAATCACTCCGTTAGCAATAAGATTGTCTACACCTTCTTCAACGGCAAAAACATCTTGCTCAATATCTAGAAGCTTATCTATACGCTTTAAACAAAGCGTGTCAGCGTCTATATAAATTCCTCCATGGTTATACAATACCTCATACCTTAATATGTCAGCCTTTCTCTCCCATTCTGGAGCCAAAATATATGACATTCGATTTTTCAAAGACGGTAGATTTTTATCCGTCCATAAGTGGTACTCCCAATCGGGATGCATATCCCGCCAAGAGTTTAACCATTTAAACGGTGGCTTTCTAGGCCCTACCCAAACTTGATGTATTATTTTCTCTATCATATTACTTCTGAAAATTATATTGATATCCAGGCTTATCAAAATGCTCAAGAGCAGAAAGACCCGCCAGATGTTTGACATATCTAGTTCTAGTTACATACATTTTAAAACCTTTGTCGTGCATATACCTGCCCCAACGAACATCCCAACAATTGGGACAAACATCTCGAACCTTATGCTTATTCTTTTTAAGACTCTCTAAAACTTTTCGACTGAAAACTACACAAAGATTACCATAGTAATCGTAGCCATTAAATGGCTGTAAAAACTTATAGCTTTTAAGCCTTTTGTTCAGTGAATATTCTCTTGAAGAGTAGAGTGTTATAAAATCAGCTAAGCCCTCTTGGACAAAAGAAGAACATTCTTTAATCGCTTTCCCAAATTGGCTGGAGAATTCAATATCATCTTCCATGAAGATGATTGGTCCATCTGAATATTCAAGAGCCCATTCAGGAAAATCTTTAGTCATAATCATTTGAACTCTATAGTAGTTAGGCTTCCTATTATCAGTTATATGCTTCCCGTTAACACTTCTGTCATCCCAAGCACTCATCTCTTCTAGAGTATACTTAGGCTGCGAAATGATAACATGAGGTTTAAGCTTTATAATTAAATCATGATACCTTCTTTGCTCGTCACCACTTGTGGTAGTATCATCCATGATGACAACAGGCGCGAGCATAGAGGAAGCAATCTTGAGATAAGATTCAACGAACTTGCTAAATTGATCTATTCGCAGATCACAAGTCAGAATGAAAGGTCTCAACTTCTGACCCTGTTTGGAAAAAGCATATCGACCCCTGTGTAAAGACATTATATGCTGCTCCAAGTTGGGGTCCTTTGGATCATGTATTATTCTGGGAGCTCGTGGCCTAGCTACAATATGTCTTCGAGTAAGCTCTTTGCTACCCCTAACACCCCCAATTTTAGCCTTCTTCCTACGTCTCATCTCAACCTCAAAAGTACTTCAGCTAAAACTCGATCAGCTTCTAGGAACTTCATACATTTTAAATTGTATGGACAGGGTTTGTACCAACAACCTATACACCCTAGCTCGTCCATCCTGACGGCTGTGTGGGACTCATAGTGGTTGATCCTAGCCTCGGGTGGGATTGCTCCGAAAACAACCACAGCGGGCTTTCTGAGAGCTCCTGCAAGGTGCATAGGCCCTGAGTCAGGACCAACAAATAAGGTTGCTTTGTTTATAAGAGCAGCCATGTCTCTGACTGAAACAGTACTGCAGTCAAAAACATAATCCTTCATATCCTCTGGAACACCTTTTGTGAAGAGGAACCTGTTGAAATCAAAGACTAAAAATTTAACTCCAAGAATAGTAGCTTTTAGCTTACGTATAAAAGCAAGCTGTTGCTTAGGATCCCAACTTCTTTTCTTATCATTGGAAGCAGTATGCAATGCTATTACTGGACCGATAGGTTGAACAGCTTCCTTAAAGAAGATATCTGCAAACTCTAATTCGTCATCTGTCAATTGAAAGAAAGGAAGTGGATTGTCTAGCGTTACGAAGCCAAGGGAATTCGAAAATATATCTATGCGATTCCTACTGGGCAAATCTCTTCTTTCATAAGGCATGCAAACAGAAGAAATATCGACTACTTTATTGTAGTCTTTTCTTTTAACTAGCCTCGCATCGATAATATCATCGATAAAGGGTGCGTTTTTCAGCAGTTCATAATAAATGTCACCTCTGGTTCTATGTCTATCGAGAGCCAAGGTAACTTTACACAGAGGATATCTTTCTTTGATCT
Source organism: Magnetovibrio sp. (assembly GCA_002721825.1). GTDB lineage: Bacteria > Pseudomonadota > Alphaproteobacteria > Rhodospirillales > Casp-alpha2 > TMED8. Next base: position 75,024 of record PBLS01000003.1, on the reverse strand, counting down.
GACGGATTGCTGGGGTGATCATTAAAACATCACCAATACCACCAACCGAACGGACTATACAAACGTGACCAGTCGGCTCATCCTTAAAAACTGAAATAAGCCTATTGTTATAAAGGCTTCTACGGTTTTTTGCTTCAACTGGCCTCTCATCTGTAAGCAGTTTAGACTTTTTAAGAGAGGATCTCGCTCTTTTAAGTCGCATGACCCCTCCTTATTAATCGTCTCTAGCTTTTAAAATGCCTTTGTCAATAAGAGTCTGAATAAGATCATCATGATCTTGTCTTAAAGCCGCATATGCAGCTGCAACATTATTCAAAGTCTTTGTAAGCGCGTCTACAGACCCTTGAACACTTTGAGCAGAAGCAAGAGCTGTGGCTGCATCCTGTTTAGCCTGCTCAACCTCTTTTTCAAGAGTTGCTATTTCGTCCTTGTTCTTAGCCGCTTGCTCTCCAGCTGCAGTTGCATCCACTTGTGCTTGAGCAATATCTTTAATCGCAACTGCTAAGCTTTCCCCTACTTGAGTAGCAGACGCAACAGCCGCAGTCGCATCTATCCTTGCTTGAGCAGCATCTTTGACAGCTCCTTGAGCTAAGGCATCTGCAGCGGCAGCAGCATCAATAGCTTGAAGCGCATTGGTATCTGCACTCGCAGCCTTTTCATCAGCTTCTTTAGCCTTCTTTGCTGCAGCATCAGCAGCTTCTTTAGCAGCAGCAGCTTCTCTGTCAGCAGCGTCAGCAGCGTCTTTAGCTTCCTTGGCCTTTTTATCTGTAGCTTCAAAGCTTGTTCTTAGGCACTCATAAAGATTTATTGTGCTTACAATCTCTCCATTTTCATAAAGATTTAGAGAACCTTCAGCACAATCTATGTAGTACTGATTTCCACCAACAGTTCCTAAACACTCAGCAAGGTTAACACTAGCAAGAGCTTCACCGTCAGAATTGACCCCCTTGAGAACTCCTTCGCTGCAAGTAAACTCTACTATATCTTGAGATGAAAGCTGACCAATAGTCTCCACAAGATCTTCGAGCACTTCATCTTGAACAGCATTTGCCTTTGAATTTGCATCGCAGCAATCTTTAAGCCCTTCTATCTGTTCGGTATGCTCGTCGAGATGATCTTCGTTAGCTGAGATATTTTTTGTATTGCTCGCAATAGCCTCAGAATTTTCATCACAACATTTCTGATTTGCTGCAATATCTGAAGCAAATTCATCATTTGTTTCTTTTTGAGCAGTTTTGAATTTGGTAAACTCATCGCAACACTCCCGAAGACTTTTCAAGATAACATCTTGGTCTTCATTCGTTTGTGTATTTGCTGTTACCGCTTCAATAAGCTCTTCTAAGTTTAACCCATCAAACAAATCCACTATTGCTGCTAGAGATATTCTATGCTCAGAGTCGTTGTACTGAACAAGAACAACCTCTTTGCTCTCTGCATCATAGTAACTCGCAGTAGTTGGACCACCTTCTGTTTGGTCATCCAATCTTAGGAAATTATCTTTTATGTTAACGCTTATGCTTTGCGGATTCTCATTGTCATCACCAACAACATAAAGGGTGATGTCATGAGTATTCGGATCAAAGTTTATCTCTTGTACAAAATCATCTATACCGCCAGTACCACTAATGCATATGGTATCCTCATGTTGACTTATAGTGATGCCATTTTCGCCAGTAAGACTTCTGAAATTAAGTCTTACATTTGTTTTATCTTTAAAGACTTCAACACCACCACCAACATTTTGACCTTCATTGGCTTCGCCACCATTTTGAGCAGAACCTATATTCGTTGGATACCACTTACCAAGATCAGAATTCCAAGCTAATACCTGTAAGCTACCCACTCCATCGGACACATCTACATCGGTAAAAGACGAGAGAGAGTCATTGTTCCCGAGCTGACCTGTAAATCTAAATTCAATTTGATTTCCATCAGTGTGGTACTGAGGCTCAATACATAATTGAGGATCTGTACCACTTGGTATAGCAAGAGTTCTAAACAAGTGATTGTTGGCTTCTCCACCAACACCACCACCAGAAGCAAGTAAGACATCAATACCGACACCACGACTCTCTGCGTGGGGTTTGTATGTCCAATCAAATGTTGGAGAGCCATCAAGCAAGCCGGTGTAAGTAAGTACCTTGCCAGACTCATGTCCAGCAGTAGCTGGAACATCTGTATGCTCCTCTATGCCGTGCTCACCAATACCACTGTCTGGTAAATCGGTAACGGAAATTTTAAGAGCACCTTCAGCATCATAATCAAGCGATACACCATCACCGCCAATAAGATTTCTTACGATTAAGTGTGCTTCACCATCATCATCAACTTCTCTTTTGAGTAGCTGAATGCTAGCTGTTCCACCAACAGTATTCATATGAAGTTCTCTTATTGAAACTTCAGGATCCCATTGATCGGGAGGAAATCCAGCAAAAAGCGGAGTAGCGTAAGAAGTGTAGACCCAACCAGAAGTATCTCCCGAAGGAGCATACTGCTTGCTATACGTTGCGCCTCTTGTTTTAATCATACCTGGTACAGGTACTACAAAGGGGCTATTTGCATTAGTTATACCCTCGTAGAATATACCAATACCCAATGCATTTTGATTTTGCGGCAGGGGATTAAGATTACTACCAGGATCAACAAAGTCCTCATCATAAAAGCCAATACCTCTTAATGCGTAAAGGCTAACACCCTGGTAATTGTTAACACTTGTATCATACTGGTTGATGACCTGTGTAGACTGGGGGTAAGGTGTCGAATTGTAGCTACCGTTAAAACCAGCACCCAACGTAAAGTTGTGTACCGAACTATGGCCACCGCCACCACCGCCAACTTCGGTCAAATCAAAGACCCTGCCATTAGCAGGTTCTCTAAAGTAAATTGAACAACCGCGCTGCTCTAGTCTTGCAGCCTCTTCTTTATTTATAACACCTTCTTTAAACAGTTCTTTAATCTTTGATCTGTCTAAGGCTCCAACCCAAACCACACCCTCACCATCGCATGTGTCTGGAACAAACATTGGTGGCATGCAGCTATAATAAGTAGGTGATTGCCAAAAATGGACTGAAGGCCATGGAATACAAGAGGTATCCGGTGGATCATCATCATCGCCTGGACCGTCTCCAGCGCTGTCAATACAACACACACCCTGTGCAGCTAACTCAGTGTATGAATCTGCTTCTTCTTCGGGGACGCCATCACCATCAGGATCTGGGAAATTGTATTCTGCTAAGAAGACTCCACAAGCATAACGCGTACCGTTATTATTGTAATCATCAGCTATTGAGGTCATTAATCTCAAGAAATTGGAATCCGAATTCTGATCCCAACTTTGACCAAGTGCTGCATCAGTAAGGCCCATGAAGTAAGGCTGGTTTTGACCAGAGAGAGCCTGTGGGTTAACAACCCCTAAGTTGTTGTTAAAATTTTGTTGAAATGGCATTTGCTGGGGGATGCCATTGCTATTCAGCTTAGCTCTAATAAAAATAAGACATGCAGCTGTATTAGTATTTGTTTCGATAGCCCAAGCAGGGGGAACAGCTGGGTGTATTTCAAAAACACTGTTTTCACCTGGTACAATTATCGGATTGCCCGACTGCTGTACAAGAGCTTCTGCATTTGGATCAAGTCCAGCTATCAGCATGTTAAAGGTGTAGACATTCGGATTAAAAGAATCCGCTATAACTTCAAACGATCCTTGAGAAGGGTAATTAGCTAAAGGTCTCAAGTTTATATCACAGTCAGGTCTGCTGGCTGCTGGACCAGCAATTCCTACCCCGCTTAAACTTCCTACATCATTATAATTAGGTGTAGCAACTTTTGTCCCTCTAAAGAGAGCTTGAGAAACACTAGGATCTAAGTTGCTCTCAACTTTAACCCATGGGTTTTCAGCACTAAAAGTAGTGTATGTGTCTGCTTCGAGACCAGCACGTAAGGAAACTTGCTTATCAATCTCAGCGTTAAAAGCTTCACCAGATTCTTCAATTATCGCATAAGCTCTTGCTGCGTAAGCAGCATCGTCAAGAGCCTGCGTTTCTTGGCTTTCTACAATACTTCCAAGTGCTTCAGCAAATGGTATGAGTTTGTTAAGCGTACGCCTGTCACCTTTATAGTGTACATAGCGCTTTACATCTGTAAATTCGGTGTTACCAAAAGTATCATCGGTTGCATCTTCGAACTTAATCTCTCTTCGGTAAGATGCTGCGACATGCCTGTCTCTCCAGTTGCAAAGCTCCCAGTAAGTGCTTTCTCCAGCAAATTTTCCAAGCTTATCACTCTCAGAATACTTCTCTCCAATGGCAAAGTGACCATCTTTTGGTCCTAATACCCAGCAATAAAGAGTGTCATCGTTGAATGTTGGATCGATATCTTTTAATGAGAAAGCCCAGATAGGAGTGCTGCCACTAAATTTCTTGGCACCCTTTCCACCTTCAATTTCGTCATATTTGCTAACAGCTTCTTTCGCTCTGCAGTGATACTGAACGTTATGCTTTGCTCTTAAGCAAACTTCGTTGAGGGCTAATAGTTGGCCTTCCTTGTAATTGATGACGTTGTTCGTTCCATCAACCTTATCTGCAAAATCGAGACCTTTAATCCAAGCCTCATAAGGAACTGCAGCGACAATATCCACTTCATTGGGGTTTAAGCCATACAAATGACTCAAAGCATCAAGCGTACCGCTGTAGCCAGCACCAGTATTATTTAGGAAGCTCCAAGCTTTCAGATATTTATTATCTGTTTTGCTACTCTCAGTATTGTCAACGCCTTCGACACCCTTGAAGTTAAGTAAAGGCGCATACTTGTAGCCCTGATTCCACTTCCACAACGGTGTAACTTCTGTATCACCAAAGGAGCAATCACAAGCAAGTACTTCAGTTTCTATCTCAGTTTTATTGTAATCGGGACGCTTCTCCTTCTCTCGCTGAAGAATATCGAATCCCATACAAGGAAATGGGAGTAAAGAAATTGCATCATCCCCAATAGCAGCTGATGTAGCTGGGCTAACTCCAAATACGAGGTACCAGCGGTCCATGTCAGCGCCAGGAAATGTGTCTGTTCCATAATTACGATTATTGTTGACTATCCAAGTTCTTAATATCTGCCCATTAATTTTGGAAGCGTTATCATCTTGCGAATCATACTCAGCTATCCACTCATTGAGCTGCTTGGTGAAATAATAATTACCTTGAACTGAAGTTCCATCCTCACTGTAAGGCAAGCAGTACTCTATTGCTCTATTTGCTTTAAAGCATAAGGAGAGTTCTTGATAGTTAGCGCTCATGCTAACGTAGAAAGACTGACCCTCACTGTAGGTGATTGTCTTTAGCTTGCCTTGCTCAGCATAAACATCTAGAACTTCTTGTTCGGAGAAAAAGAATAACGGTTGATTTCCAGCTGTGCTTTCGTAACAACTCCTCCAGGGGTCATATACATCTACATCTGCAATTGCAGGCGTTACGTATTTTCCTGGATCAAAACCGCTAAGACTATAAGTGGGAGCTGGATAGGGAGCTTTATCAAAAATACCGGCGCCCCAAGCGCTACCGTCACCACTGGTATCATTCTTAAGGAAAGGGTAAAGCCAATTGTGTGATGGATCTTCAAAGTCGCAAGGACAATCCTCAAAGCAATCCATATCTGGCATTACATTTTTGCCAATTACAATAGCACTACCAACAATTGGGTACCAGGTTTCACCTGTTGCAGGGTCTGTAATTCCTTGGCTATAATCAATCGTATAACAAAGCTTTTCAAGAACCTCCATACATATAACCAAGTTGGAGCTAACATCTGTTTTTACAGAGTTCTTAAACTTAGGATCACTTCTAGTAGACCAAACTCCTGCGTCTAAATAAAAGCAATCACCAACTTCTATAATATGTGTTTTTTGTCCAGAATCAGTTACATACTTTGGATTAGCCCAACCAATAACTTGGCCTGCAGCTGCACTATTGTTTGCACTTCCACTACTACCTGTACTAGAAAAAGATTTAGAAAGAGACGGCGTTTCAGCGGAATCCGAAGAATCGCAATCAATCGTTTCTAGCTTTTCATTTAATTCTAGGAATAGGCTAACGAACGCACCGGCTGATTCGTAATCAAGTTTATGCTGTCTAACAGATTCTTCATGTACACAGATATCATAAGGCTGGGTTGCGTTCTGAAGCTCTTCCTGAGCTTTCTTAAGATTGCTTTCAGCTGCTTCTTGTATACCTTGCCAATTCCTGATTTCTTGGTCATATTGATCGATTTGTTTATCAAGAATAGATTGGCTGGGACAACACTTCTCAAAATATTCAACAACTACAGCAGCAAAAGCACCGCCTGAAGACAATGCATTAGATATTGCTTCGGAAGTAGCTGTAGCTTGAAGCTGTATCTTGTCTTCTATGTCCTCGATAAGTTCTGTATCAGTTCCGTTCTCTTCAAGAGCAAGGCACAATTCAAGCTCAAAAAGATGCCACTTGCTATGGGAAGCATAGTAATCGCTAAGCGCACTATTCATTGCGTTTTCAAGGGAACGCATTGCTGTATCCAAGGCTTTCAATTGCTCTGGAGTGCAATCGGTTGGACCTTCACCAAAGGAACAACCCTCCATCATCTGAGCTATTCTTGCTTCATAGCCTGGTGGAAGGGGATGTGAGTCTGGTCTCTTTACTCTCTGGTAGCCGCCCCAAGGGTAGAAAAATTCTGATTTTGGATCTTCAAAGTCACAGCAACAATCTTCTTCTATCTTTGGTCTGTCTGGAGGAGAAGTAAAGCATTGATCTCTTAGCTGAACAGAGAAAAACCTGTCTCCCCTGTCAACACCTTGTATACCAAGGTTTACAGGGCCTGCATTACCAGTACTTAAGTTTAAACCATGTCCCGTTGCAAGGTTGTCTGGATCGCTTGGTGCATAATGATCTGTAATAGCTAGCCAAGGAATATAGTAGGGGCATCTTCTTCCAGAAGGCCCACCACTTGTATTCAACAAAGAAGGTGTATTCCAATAGTTGGCTGGATGAAATGCTCTGACAAAATCAGGGTGCTGCATCAACCAAAATGAACGATGGTCTGCACCTGGAGCTTGAGAGCCCTCCCAGGCTCTAAGCAGAACGCGACCGCCATCAGCATTATTGTTTTGATTCTTATCAAAATCGTATGCGTCTTGAAGGTTTCCTCCACCTTCACCACCGCATTTAGACAAAGGCCATATTTCCCCATCTCCAGGCATCCTGTAATAGAGATGGTTTTTCATCAAGGCTTCACCACATGCGTCGAAGACACTTCCTTCGTCTCGCATGTGTATCCATATAGCGCCTTCGTCTGGACAATCTAAGCCAAGGTTAACTCTGCGATCATTGCTAGGTACACCATTTCTCTCACTTGAGAAAGTTGTTGGAAGATGCTTTTGCGTCTTCATATACAGGTAACTGTCTTCTGTATGAACAATCTTGTAGTCTGGTAACTTGTTGATGAGAAAGGGAACTTCTGTAGCTTCAATCTTGCCTTCATCAACAAGATCTCGAACAGCAGCAGAACCCCAGTGAGCACCAACCGAAAACCATGCTCTATCAGCTACAGGGTGTATTGCCTGAGTAGCGGAAATGTTAGCTTTGCAATCATCTACAATTGCAAAAAGCTTACTTTCCAAAGGTACTGTATCATCTATTAAATAGATACCAGCACCAGGTTGTGGCACACAATGTGGTGTAAAATTGTTTCCTGGAGACTCAGCTCCCTCGTAACTATTCTCCAGAGCTATCATCCCCAACCAATAGGGAGGATTTCCTGTAAAATGATAAGCGTCGTTTAAGTCACCAAGAATACTGGTCGGTATTCCAGTAACAGAAATCTTAACCTTATTATTTTCTTGGCCATCTAAATCAATATTTGGACCAGCTGTCAGCTTGAAAAGATCATTACATTCATCTGCAGTGTGATCTAATATTCCATTAATACTTCCGCCTTGATTACCTAGTGCAACGGCTCCATATCCAGTATCACACTTCTTACAAACCTCATCCATAACAACTGCAAGCGCTTCCCTTAGGGACCAACCCATGGGATGAGTAGCGCTAGGAACAAGAGAATCAAATGGTGCGCAAAGGTTAACAACATCACCGTCAGGACGAACTACATCGTCGTAGACTAAGCTTTCCTCACACTTAAAGTCGCCATCAGAATTAATGTATCCGACATATTGAGCAACTTCGTAGAAGTCATCAAGGAAAGTTCTTTCAGGACAGCTTAGCTCAGGTGAGCAAACACTTGCGATATAGTGTAAATTAATGCAACAAAAATCATTTGACCAAGTGATTTTTTCACAAGGGACACTCCACTCTAGTGTTGGGTAAGGCTCCTCAGAACAAGGTCCTTGAAGTTGCCCCAGTGTGGTTTCGTCATGCCCCTCAAGGGGCAACTGCTTAAATATCTCAGCTATATGCTGAGCTAAAGGCCAACGCAGTTGTTCTTCTGGATCACAATTTAAATTATAATTACATCCAAAAGCATCTTTAATAATTCTTTGATCGTTATTATCAAGGCAAGCTAGTTTAGCATAGATGTCACTAAGATCTACATCACGCTCAAAAATCTGTACAGTCTGCTGGTCGAGCTGAGAAATTATGCAATCGAGAACTTCTTTTACTGTCTTGGGTCTACCCGTGCCTAGGCCAAACTCATCAGTTGAGAACCAGTAACATTCACCAGCATCAGGTCCTCCGCCATGCTCCTCTGGGTAAGCAACAATTGTGGTACCAGCAAGTCCATCACTCCTAGCATCAAAAGGATAGCGAGGGTGAGATGGTAAAAGCCGAATGATTGGATAAACCATATCATTCCATGCCCAATGCAAGTTGCTCAGATCGCTTCTGAGTCTAGAAAGAAAAGCATTACGCTGTGCATCTGTAGTGAGAGAAGTACTAGCTCCAGTAGTTTGAACGAGCTTTTTAAGTACTTGATTAAAATATTCTTTTGTTGCCATTAGATTACCCTTACCTGGAACTTATTTATATGTGGTGTAATAGCAGTATTACTTGTCCTTAATATTGCTTTAACATAAACTGTGTTTAAATCATCTGTCCTAAGCATATAATCTACGTCTACTAACTCATTAACCCAGTTACTATTGTTTGACTGAACTTTTACCTTGAAAAACAGGTTTTCATTATACTCCTCTACAGTGTAAATATAAAGATTATTATCGAATTCAGAGCTATTAAATCTCTCTGGAGAAACATATTCAAGGCTAGCGCCAAAATTCTCTCTCCCAGTACTATTATACACTTTTTCTCCCTCAAAGAAAGGAGGATAGGCATAACCTTCTATCATATATTTATGATTAAATGGATATAGCTTATCTTTTTCTTGTAATAAGTCCACTTTCTCTAATCCTGGCTCCACTGTTTGCCAATTAGAATAATTGGTAGCAAAATCATGATAGCCTTGGGGTATCACCACTTCCCCTGTCACAAGCCTTCCATTGAGGTAAGCAGATGTACCACCAAGATTTAGCACAGCACCCTCAAAAGAATCAACGTATATAGTTGTTTTATATCTTAAATTACTTTGGTCTTTAAACCAACCACAAGTTGTATAACTGTCACCAGTAAATTCATAGAGGTTGCCGTTTACATCTCTCTGTCTTAAATTTCTCTTAACTATTGTATTTTGAAGAACAAATTTATCTGCCAATTCAGCAGGCACATATGCATTAAGTAATGCTTCAGTACCAAAACTTGTATCTATATCATATAAAGCGAATATATTATTATCCATAATAAGAGCATCGTCACTTTTATCCTCGTCCATCACATAAATGCTATCATTTGCTATACCGCTAAAATGTACAACATCGATACTATCCTCTAGGTATGAAGTGGGGTACCAATTGACACCATCCTTACTGAGGAAAAAGTCTACCGAAGTTTCACTCGGTACGATACAGCAAGTACCGTGAACCATAGTTGCTAAACTAAAGTTAACTGGTTCTCCAGTGTCCGTAAGCACTTCATAAGGTCCTGCGACTAAAGTTGATGTTGTCTTTGCAGTATAAGTTCCTGTTAGAATTTCTAATGAGTCTAACGAAAATATATAAACACTTCTGTTCCCATCTATGGTATCTGCGGCAGTTTTCCTTAAAGATATCTTAAGCTTCTTTACATCCTCTTTACCAACCGAGAAAAGGTTTTCACCCTTTTCGAATCTAATATTAGAAGGCTCAAGCAAGTTGTAGTCCCAACCATTGGTTGTGTAGTGTATTGAAGCATCCATCTTGCCATTAACCTCAAGTGGGTCACCAGATAAACGAACGTCTCCAACGTAAATACCTTCTTGATTAACTGGAGTTAAATCAACTTCTATATTTGCAAAAACATCCCCCTCGGCATAGGAAGTATAAACATATAAGATCCAATCAGATCCATCTTGATACAATAAGTTTCTTGGTGTGGATTTTTGTGAAGAACCCAACTTCCCTTTAGGTGCGTGAACCCTCACTTTGAATTTAGCACTATCAATCATTTCAGGAATAAATCTTTCTCGACCCAAAGTAATATAGCCTGGGTTGTATTCCACATCGGAAACATCCTGTTGTATGAACTCGTTAGTATCAAATGTTTCTTCAATGCCAGCAACAAACACATCGGTTCTGCCAGAAAGAAGAAGCAAATTATTTAATTTAGCCTCAATAGAGCTGTTAAGCTTATGGGCTTTATCAACAGTTGCCTTGAAAGATCTATAGTGGTCTTCAATTAAATCGCTTAGACCGGAAAGTTTCTCTATGATCGTCGCGAAATCTTTTCTAATTAAACTGTTATTTGAGTTCTCCATCTCGGAAGACGAGATGTCTTTGAAAGAGGGTACTCGAACCTCATATCCACTAAAACCTATGTTGTCTAGATTTGGATATTTCTTCCTGGCAATACGCATCAATTCAAACAACTCTTCTCTTTTTGGAGAAGATTTATTCTTATCAATATAATCTAAAATTACTAACTTTCGTAATGATTTTTCGTATTCATCTCTAGAGGTTCTTATCATTATTGAAACCGTATCCCTGTTCGATAAATTATTGGACTGAAATAATCTTTAAGTTTATCGAGTGTAACATCACTTGGGGCCAACGCCCATACAATTTTGACTAAACTGAATATATCGCTTGACTCTGTAGAAATATTCTCTGTCTTAACAGATACAACATTTTGTTCAGGATCATAATCATAACTTTCAACTTTAACGGCTATATCATAAGACACACTATAGTTTGCTGTCTTGTATGATACAACTCTGGTTTTGCTCAAATCAAGGGGTTCAGATAAATAAAGTATACCATTTTGGTAGTCTACAGAATACAAGTTCTTTGAATCAAAAGCTGGGTCAACATATGAATATCTTATGGATACTCCCGGTTCGAGAAATTTTTCCTCTCCTATAAAAACAGTTACCGTGCCACTAGAGTCTAAAGCCCATAAAGCTCTTTCTCCATAACCTACAAAACTTAATGTACCTTTATCTTCAGGAGCGCCCGAAGCTGCTTGGTAGGTCAAGTCAGCTAGGCTTTCTCCGTTATTAAGCTTTTTAATAATTTCTTGCCTGAGCGTATCCCCGCTTTTCCAGCTGGGATACCGCGCAGTTCCATCAGCCAGCTTAGTTGTATTTATTTGTTTTGCCGGAAGGCCATCTTTATCAAAATTAACACCCCATTCAGAAGCATAATTTGGCCCTCCAGCCAAATTAAAAGAGACAAAACCATATTCATCTGCTTCAATTTTTGGTGTTATTTCGTTCTCCATCTCCTTCAAGCCTTTAAACTCTGTAGCTCCATCAATAAAAGCAACTTCAGTTGGTGCTGGATGGTTTTCATATCCTAAGATTTCCGAAGAGATAAGAAGACTGTTTTCAACAATGTTGTTCTGGCTAAGAGTAAATACATTTAGCTTATCGTTTGGACCACTCCTGTCACCACTAGAATTGAAAGGATCATCGACTCCTGTTATGTCTCCATTTGAATCATAAGTAAAGCCAACTCTTGGCTCAAATATACCACTCTGTATATTCATTACAGCTTTAGGAGCTGTTAGGAAGTTCAAGTCATGGATATTGTCAATATGTCCAGCCTCATCAACATGGTATAAGACATCTTCAACATCTTCAGCGTTAAACGCGGAAGGAGATACTATCAAACCGCCAGGCTCCGAGGTTTCTTCATCAGCCCAAATCTCATACTCTGTTTTATCCAAAACAATTGGAGTTGCATGACTATATGAAACGCGTATCTGAGTATTGAGCTTTTGGTTGAGATGCAAAATACCGTTAATGCTATCCAAATAATAAAAAATTACATCAGGAGTATCAACGCCATAATCAGTGCCATCATATGTATACACTGAGCTAGGATCTGCCTGCTTCAGCTTTAGTATGTGAGCTAACTCAGCGTAATTACTACAAGATAGAAGGAGGACATCTGACCCACCTTCCTCTGCATCAAGTTTAAACTCCCTGATATATTTATGCTCCAGATTTATTCTTTCGCGCATAAGAGGCAGCATCATATTCTTCTTTTTAAAATCAGTTGGCAGTCTTTTGATTTTTATATTCTCTTTGTCAGGATCAAAGAGATTAGATAAAACACTGTAATAGCCGTCACTTTTTACCATAAAATGCATTTGCTCTTCAGAAAAAGAGTACTTTACACTTATCGCATCATTCGCCGGATTTAAACTATCCGCACTCGCAGGGTGGAATCTGACAAAATCACCAGCTGGATCTAAATAATATCTGCCGTACCCCAGTTTACCTGGATCAAAGTTCGGGACACCATCATCAAAAGTTGGATCATATACTCTTGCCCATTCCACATTGTTCGCATAAATTCTTAGATCGGATGGGTCTAAGCCTAGATCTCCTATGTTAATGGGGAAGTATACATCTGTTACAGACTCGGGAGAAATAAACCCAGAACCAAGATTCTTAGCTTCTCTTACACTTGAGGTACGCCGTGCTACACGAGGATGCATACAAAAAACAGTCTTATTATAAGGTTTTGTTTTTAGAGGAACTTGAGGTCCTGTTATATTGGTAGAAACAGGAAGCAGTAAGCTGTCTAAAGGAAGCCTAGGCTCCTCATCGTCAAAGGAAACAGCATCTTTAAAGGCTTTGTCAGATCGCTTAATATCTAAATTCCAGATACAATCTAATGAATCTCCATTCACGAGCATGGTCTGCCCTTCGGGAGAGGGTAAGCCAGCAACATCTTTCTCCCAATTCTCTCCACCATCTAAGGAGACATTCATATTCAAATCATATAGATTTAAATTTCTGGGATAAGCATGAAGTATACATGCTGCGCCGTACATGCCTTGTGGGATGCCTTGCATTTTAGAACCAACGGAGCCCTCGGGCTCATATTTAATTTGCTTAAGGAGTATTTTTCTAATATTGATACTGAATCTCTCCCTTGGAATATACCTTCCATCAGGAGTTGGAGTGGTCACAAATACAGAATGATTCTGAACAAATGTCAGAGACACCCTGATGCAGCTCACAGGAGCTGTGGCTACTTCCCATGAGGAGTCGTTCCCTACTACACTAATATCGAAATAATCATCATCCAATGCGGGGGAAAGCAGCTTGCTTTTACCAAAGGTTCGACCGTCATCTCTTGTCATAGAGATATCCTCTAAAACAAAATTGCAAGCCTCATTGCTTACAACTGGTTCAATTTCAATTCCGTTAACTATCTTAGGGCTTGGAAAGTCTATCTCGATTTTAAGTACAAGCGGTCCTCTATCGTACGCTTCATATTCAAACCAAGTGTCTGCACTTCCATCAAACATAAATTGTGGTAGCCTATTCTCGGTTACCACCTCTCTTATACTTGTGTTTCCTGGCACACCAGTTGAACCTGAAGCTATTTGAACCTTATTGATCTCAAGGATTTTCTTTTCAGATATCGGTAGAGTTACAAAGCCATTACTTGTATTGATGTTTGCTACCGGCAGAGACAAATTTGAATTATCAATCTGATCTAAATTATAAAAAGCTTCTGATATGAAATACTTTGCTTTAGATCTATCCCAAAGCTTTAGTGTGGCAAGCTTTTGATTTGTACGCCTAAAGGCACCATTCAAACCGAGAAAGCTTGTCTTTGAACTATTAAAATATTCAAGATACATCTCTGTGAGGGACGTTAGCCTGGAAACATTCATCTTGATTACATCAAGGATCAGCTTGTCTTCTTTAGCAAAGTGCTCAAACTCTGGATGATCGAAAGAGGTTACCTTTTCTATTCGATCATTAAGGTCTTTCAATTCTTGAAATCTTTCTATGAGATGATGCTCTGTTAGAAGCCTCTCTTCTAGCGTAGTAGCATTTTTAGCTACAAGTGAAATCTCATCAATAAGATCCTGAAAAGCTTTTAATTCGTGTACCCACTCTCTATGAATTAAATTATTAACTGACATTTAAGGTACTCCTTCTAGCGAATTTAGGAAGCTTTTTCTTCTCGATCTTACCAGAGTCTCTCTTAACAGAAGGCTTTTCTTGTATTCTTAAGCTGTAGTTTTTTATTAAAGGCGATAAGTAAGGATTTGCAGTACTTGTTCTTGCTATTAAAACGGTCATAATTTGACCGCTAGAGTTTCTTATAGCTTCATCACAAGTGACTCTTCCATTCTTAAGGAAGATCTGACCATTCGTACTTAGTTCCTGATTCTCCGCAATTCTATACTTTATCCAATAGATAGATGTAGACTTGATATTCCTAAACCTTATTTTAAACCTTCCAGCTTTCGCCTTGTTCCAGTAAAAATTAGTACTACTTTCTTCTGGCCAAAAAGCTAACCAATCGGCACCATCGTTTAAGCTGATATCATAATCTAAACCAATTACAAGTCTTGCATTGTTTTCGTAAACATCAAAAGGTGCTCTCTTGAATGAGCTCTTGCATACGCTTAAGGAAACTGCGTTAAGCCACCTGCGATCACAGCCAATGCCATCTCCACTAATCTCAAAGAGATCTGAGACTTGATAATAAGCCCGGTTGAGCTGGGCCAGCTTACAGGTTTCATTATAGCCAATAGGCATTGGGATGCTGAATCCATCGTAGAATAATTCTGGAGGCTGAACTTGACTAAAGGATGCTGGAGTTCCCGCTGGGTACTTGTAGCCACCTGTTTCAAGTTGACTAGCAACATCTAAGTAGGATTTACATAGCATATCATACAATGTGCTTGCTTGAGTACCATTAGCTGGTGCATTGCCAGTATTGTCTATGTACTCTTGATCCATGCCTGTATGTCCCAAGCCGAATCCATTGTATCCGGGAACATGGGTTGCTGGAAGTGAGTTTCCTTGTGTGAAATATATAAGCCCTGGCATTGTTGTTGGGTTTGATATATCACCAACTCGCAACTTAAAATCAGTTGATCTCTTGAAGAAAGTTGAAGCCCTTTCAAAGTGATCTAGGAAAATCAATGATTCTGCCCTTGAACTTGTAAGCTCAGAGAATAGGTTTGAAAAACAAAATAACAAATTCTTTGGCTGTAAAAGACCATCTTCATTTTTTGAAGACCATTGGTCTATAAGCATATCGGTTACCTCATCGGGGAAAACCGGAGGATTGAAAACAGGATTATATTTCCTGTGATCGCTAATTGGACTCCATCTAACTTTTCCTTGTCCTGGAACAACACTCATGTCCTCTTGATACCAATCCGCGTCTATTAGCGTGGTGTGATCTTTTGGAGCGCCAAACATGTCTAGGGGGATATTCGGTATAACCGGAGCCATACAGTTGGAATGATTAAGATCATTAAGAGACTTCACAGCTTTAAGATAGAATACATCCTCACCGCCAATTCCCACTACAAAATATTTTCCATCAGCAGTTTCTGAAGGCTTACCCTGTAACGCAACCTTATCTCCAATAGTTAAACCGTGCGGCTTTGTTGTTGTTATCTTAAAGCATCCATGCTTATAGGACCTGCCAAACAAGCGAAAATAAATTTCTTCCATGTCCGAATAAACGTGGGGAGCTGGAACAATCATTGGACTTACAGATGTATCTAATGCTGCCCAGTCGTAATCAGGTATCTGGGATTGAAGCTGCTGACAATTTTCCAGCCACGTTCCTCTCCAAACTCTAGGAAGGCCTTCAAATCGTCCAACCAAATCTTCCGTAAACCATGGTACGCCATTCCCAATAGTATTTAGCTCGGGTATCTTATAGTCAGTTATACCACTCGGGCCATTGCCATCATCAACTAAATGGTTGGACAGCCACGACATTGGATACAAAGGAGAAGGAGCGAGGAAAAGTGGCAGATTATGCACAGTGGTATTGAGAGCTTTTGTATTATATGGTAAAGCCTGATTATAAAAATGACTAACAGTAGTTGAGGAAGAGTACTTGTACTCTCTGTTAATCAGGAACAACATCCTAACTCTAGCTGCCATTAAGGAGCCAATTCCTGTTGTATCGTCAGGGAATAAAAAGATATCCTCAGTGTTTGGCTTTCCATCCATTCCACAAAATTTTAAGCCCACATAGCTATCCCAAAAAATATACTCAACCCAAAATTTGCTAAGTCCGACTGTTTTTGCTGGAGAAATTGCAGGCCGAGTTTTCTCACTGAATTCAAAGTGCATAATTGAATCGAACAGATTGGAAGTAACACCTTCTCCAGGTACATATGAGGTTTCATCAATATCTGTGTAAAGGGAAGCTATAATACTCTGATATAAAGAAGAGCTATAGCTTTCCTTATCTGTTGGCAGGTTTTCATAAACCCATTTAACAGGGTTAAACATTGATTTACCCTGGCTACCTGCTCTTTCATACCAGGAGGAGTATTCTAGGGATTGCCCAACCACAGAACCTGCGGTGTTAATATTGTGTGTTGAGTTTATCCTTTCATAACTTGGATTAAGCCTAAGTACTGAAGCAGCCCAAGCAGAATGTTTGTAATCTAAATCATCTAATGCTTGGGGTAAGTCTGCTATAGTTGCTCCGCCTAAAGCACCAGAAACATAAACAAACTGGTCTCTGTAAGCTCTGGAATAATACGCAATCTCACTCAGCCTTACAATAAGATATCTGTCAGACATCTCAAGACAAGATAGTTTTGGATCGTTTATGCTGACTGGCTCTTTGATAGCTTTTATTTTAACAACGATTGTATCGTCAACAAGACCAGAGCCTTTTTCAAAAGACTCTATTGTTAATTCAACAAGCTTGGTGTTGTATATTGAATTCCCAATAGGAGAATTTACACCCCTTCCCTGGAGCTTTGGTTTAACACGAGCCCAAAATGTAAGCTTTTTATTTGGATCTTTAAGCAAATCCCTGCTTCCGCCATAGATAAAATCATCATTCAAAAGTATGAAGTCTTCAGGTCTAAAACGAATTGTATTTTTAAGAGAATCAGTGCAAGAATGCCATAAGTCGCCAAGGATATATTCTAGATCTGAATCCTCAACACTGTCGTAAACAATATTTAAACTGCCTTCACCGCTCTGCCTTCTCACAGCCATTAATGTCATATAGATATTAAAAAGCTGCTCTCTCGCTTTAACATGTGGTTCATAATCTGGAAAAAAGATATCATTCTCATCAAACTGGTTTTCGTTATCAAGGGTAACATTTGGCTCTTGAGCTAATGTATCGTTATCAAGATTAAGAAAGAACTGAGACTTCTTAACTGGCAGCATATCTGCTGCAAGCCCATCCAAGTCTTCCTCATCTCTTGAAATTGTATCGAACCCATATGAAACAAGCTCAATATTTTTAACAAGACTTTTTTCCAGGCTCCACTTCCAAGAAGGGAAGAGTTTTACCTTCGCTACATCTTGAACTGAATCTAAATACTCATACTGAAAAGGGTATGTGTCTGGCATTGGGATCATCTCCTCAAGCAGGAGTGTATCTCTCAACATATCTCTTATTTTCTTTGGCTTTGTCCCACTACCAATTGGAGCTATGTTTTTTCCAAAAGCTAACCCACCGTACAGCCTGGCATATAAATAAGTTTCAAGGATACTGCGGCCTTCAGGCCGAACGGTTGTTGGCAAGTAAGAGTCAAAACTGCTTACAGCTTCAACTTGTTCTGCTTCCCATCTTAAGTCAAAGCCTATTGGCTTATCGACCTTTATAGCATTTCCTGCTCTGAATATACCCTTGGGTTCAAAAGTAAGTAAGGAGACAGAAAGGTCAGACATAGAGAAATCGTAAACCCTGCCTGTCACTTCTCTCGAAATGGTGGGAACTCTTACAGACATACTGCTACCTTCAAGAAGCTTGTTGAAGGCAAGCTCTTCTTTGTTGCCAACAGTTAGAGTTCTTCTACCTGCTGTACCTGGCTGTTCAAATGTAAGCCTTAGAAATCTTGTTAAGATTGGTTGAAAGAAAAGAGTCGTGCCTGTTTCAGCAGGGATAACAACTGAATTTAACGATACCTCTTTTCCGTCTTCGCTTCTATAACTTAATCCATCTTCAGCCAAATACACGGTAGACCCACCACTAGGTGTAAATGTTAGACTATTGATAAAGGTGCGACTTGGTAATTCAACTTCGATTGTCAAGGTAGAGACACAGCTGTATGGATAGTTATCGTAAGAAGTTTTATCCTTGTAGGTTCTACTTGTATTATCATACTCCTGTCTCAGCACAATATGTTTGAAGACCTTGTTCTCCCTAAAAAGATTTCTTGGACTACTTGTTTCAATCGGAACTATAGTATCGCCAACATCTGTTGCTTCATCTACTATATAGATATCTTTAATAGGTATGCTAACCTTTTCTCTTAAAGGTAAAGTTAACCCAGCATAAGGAACGATTTTCATAAATTGATTCTTTTTAAAAGAGAAACCAGTTTTAAAATCTTTTAACCCAGTTTTATCACCCCAAAGCAGAGGTTGATCCATTGGCCTTACAAAAGCATTAAAATGAACCTTTGAGTAACCACCAAGAAGCTTTGCTTCTTCTTCCAGGGTTTGTGAGAGCAAGGAGATTAAAGCATCTTGTATTGCCTTTACACCGCCTTTGTTTTCTTTTGCTGAAGAACCAATCAGTTGAAAAAGCTTATTTGCTTTTAAATTCTGGAGGTGAACATGATACTTAAGTTCTTTTATATATTCCTGCCTAACTCCAGCAGCAAGCACTTCACCACTACGCAGACTTACAGGCAACGGTATATCGCCAACAATAGCGTTGTAGTCCTGAGCCATAGCTATCTCTACATTTGTAGGAGGACTATTGTCCTTGTTGCTTCGAACCCTACCGAGAGCAGCTAAAAATAACTCGTTTTCCCATCCNATGGACGACTGCTGTTTACTTCCCATTACTAGCCCACCATGAATCTTACATATAGTCTTCTTGCATCTATGTCTGGAGGTGCAACAAATTCTATTTTAACTTTAGAAACTCCGCCTTCGGATATAGTCCCAGCTCCAGCTTCACCACCAGTATCAGGATTTACACCTTGAGGATTTATTGTTATTCGATTTAACCAGTTGTTTCCAGATGTACGACTAAACCAAATTGGCTCATCTGTTGCATCATCTGGATTTAAATACACGCGAAAACCACCTTCCCATTCTGCAGGCCCGAGTCTCATAGTCTTGGAACCCCATTTAACAGCATCTTGATAATCTGTTGCTGCTGGATGATCTGGTGGGTTATCCCAGGTACCCACAGTACTAGCAGTCGCCAAATATATTCCTAAATCTGGTATAGCGCTACCGCTATTATTCNGAATATTTATTTCTATTACTCCATTGCCACCCTGATCAGAGAGGATGAAATCATCTGAAGTTACCTCTTCTCCTGAGTACGCATTGTAAAGAGTAATGTTCTCTTCTATAACAAGATCGTGAATACCAGGCATATGCCCTCCTTAAAGTTTGTCTCTTACGCTAATCCCCACAGCGTATCTTATAGGTAGTTTTATACCATTTTCAATAACTTGAACACCATAAAAATATGTTTTACCTGGTTTAACATCTAAATCGTTATAAACCATTTCTTCAACCCTGTCATTCCCTGTGCTTAATATTACAATTGGTTCTCTAATCACTGGAGTGCCATCTTCAAGATGCTCTCCAGTCTGAAACCAAGACTCAGAAAGAGATTCTTTTCTGTAAATTGCATATTCTAACCCTNGGCCCTCCCAAGTCATTCGGAGCTCAACATAAGGTGTTTTGTACTCTTCGGGTACCCCATCTAGACCTTTGTCGGGAGACCAGCCTTCTAAAACCGGTGAGGTATAATCCCAATCAATAATGCCTGTCGTAGCAGCAGGCATATACTGCTGTAAGAGCTCCTCTGCCTCACTCCTATCCAGCACCCCTCCAAACTCATTTAAGAGCGTCAGAGGGGGTTTGATAAGCGCCAGACTATTCTCCGGTACTACTTGTCCATCAGGCCCGTAGCCTAAGGCAGATTGAAGTATCTTCGGGTTTGCTCTTATCGCTTCTTCAAAGTATTCCTTTTGAATAATAGCTCCATCNCTTCTCACATCAAAGCTTATTGTATCCTCTTCATCTCCAATGTCCATGACACTAGCTTCTCCGAGGATGTAATATTGAGAGCTATTAATATAGGGAACACAATAATTGTTTTTGAAATTATTTGAGTCAACCATTGACTGGTATTTCATACCAATAACTGTATCTGTGTTATAGCTTCCGTCTTCATTTAGAAGCTGTAAGTTTGGATGTGATCTACCTAGCCCTTGTGAGCAATAGACAATCAAACCTTCTTCATCAACACCGAGGCAGTGAACTGCCTTATCGTGTCTGTGAGCATCAGGAATAATATAAAAAACCCAAACGTGGGTGAGTGCTTCTCTGTGCTGAAGTGGATTTAATGTTAATGTTGAGTACTCATAGTCTTTAGCTTCGTAAAAATAAGATCCATAATAAGTGTGAGATGGATCAAGAGTTCTTCCAAAATTGATTATGCCATTTCTGTTATCCCATGACAGTATGGGAGGGTTGGTTGGATCAGCATCAATAAGGATCTCTGTCTTTTCAATTTCTTCAACAGCATAACCATCTTTGTCTACGCGAGTTTTTCGATTCATTGTATACTTTTTATTATGCAAGGATAGATCTGTTGAATACATGTGGACTAAATTGTCATCTTTATCATAAACAAATACCCTCAGATCCCTGTTGTCGTTAGGATCAATAGCAATATGTTTTCTTGTAGAAGCTAAATTTTTAGCATTTGCCCATATCAACTTTCTGTATGGTGAGAACACATAAGGCGCTGCAGGACTGAATGGTTGATAATCAAATTCTGGTACCCAGAATTTTCGAAGTCGACCCAACATCATTTTAAAGAAGTGGCCATTTGTAACTTTTAAATGCCAGTTATCTTCTGGTGTCCTTCCAGAGGGAAGGATTAGCTTTATATTGGAATCTTCTAATGGTTTTATATAATAATTACCAGCACCCATGCCTTGTGATAAATCAATATCATGATTTGAAACAGGAGCATCAATATCATCACAATATGTTGAAGCTACAGATTTCTCGTGACCGGCTATATCAAATCTAAAGCCTCCAGCAACCTCTTCCGAAGAAAAAGAGACACCAACAATTTTTCCATAATTGGGATTCTTGATACAGTTCTCCTCATCGAGCCATTCATTCATATCAACATCCTGCCATGAAGACTGTCCTATAGCTGGTACGGGGTTAAGAAGAACGTGACTATTTGTTACTTCACCATCTTCATGGTTCGAAACAGATGTAACGAAGTAAAACTTGTAAGCTCCTGTATCTGGATTATAATAATTCTGATAGTTTGTCCAAATGCAACCCCGTTCATAATCGACAAGCAAACCAGTTTCAACTGTTGCTTCATCGCCATTATCGTAGACATGGATGTGAGCTTCGACAGTATTCTTCGGTAAAACATGCTTAAAGAACAGTGGCTTTTCTTTGCCATATTCGTCAAGAATATAATGATTGGTAATAGCTACAGATTTGTAAGGTATCGTAAAGCTGTTAGAAGCCACCTTTACCCAAGCCATGCTCTGATCGATAAGAACTTGGCTGTTCTCAGGTATAACGTGTGTTTGGTCAACAAGCTGTATATTGGCCCAAGAATCAATAGGATCTGTTTCAAAATACGCTATAGGCGTATTTATATTTGGTATTTTTTTTGTATAAACAAATTGCTCTGTATACTTTTGCACATGAGCAGAAATGGGCAGTATCTTTAATTGCTCTGGTCCATGAGTAATGACTTCTATATCAAATCCAGCAGGCATTAATAACTCCTATTTAACACCGATGGCAGCATCCACCAAAGCGACCTTGTTGCCAAGCACCTCTGAAATTAGACCATAGCCTATAGCGGATCCAATTGCTTTCTTATATTCATCAAAGGATATATCTTCAGGAGAAACAGCTTTGCAAAAGCCAACATGTTCTTCTTTATCAGTTAAAGGAACTAGATAATCTCCGGGTTCGATTTTCTCTGTATTGATAACTCTTACTGGAACCTGACCTGCGAAAGAAACATCTTCTACAGCGCAAAAAGTATCTAGCATATTCCCTAGCACTGCAGCTCTTTTTGTTACAACCATGCCTCTCTCTTTCGAGCTTTCGGGAAACCTATGAATTCTTTCATTCCGCAAGTAGACTATAGTGCCCTCTGGTATTCCAAAGTAAAAAGGATCTGTTGATGATTGTTCACCCTCCTTCATCATCCTTTCTTTTGTAATACAGTAGGCTTCATATCTTTTTATACAGCCAGGGAAATTAGTCCATTCTCTATAATCAGCTATAAGTACTTGCTCTGCAAAGTCAGAACCACCACTAACATATTGTACTGTCCCCCCAGGTGTTAAGTTATCACCAAAAGGTTTTGAGTGAATCCTACCCTCGTTGTTATTTATTGCAGTCTGTATTGCATTGTACACGGCAGTGAGGGAGTCAGTTATCTCACCAGTTGGTGGGACGAATGGCTTGAAAGGTCTTGTGTTTGTACCCGAAGTACTATTACCACTCCCATCATACCAAGTACCGTTGGGGGCTACCCCCACCCAATGATTAGCATTAGGGGGGTTGGCCGCTTGAGCACTGCTGGATGCTAATTTTATTGCACCAGTCATCGGCAAATCGCCAAAGCCAACGTAAGTCCACATCGTGCCACTAGCCGCAAAAGCAAAGTATTCTCTACTCTCATTTTGTTCTTGAAAATTACCACTTGTTCCCCAGCTGTAGGTTCCCCCTGCATTTTCAACATCATGAGCAGGGATAGAGGTAATTTGACCCATTGGAGCATATTTATCGCCAGTTGTATCGCTATGCTCAAAGCCTTTTCCAGACAAGAAGTTGATCCAAATATACTTATTGACACCTAAATCATGGCTACCGGATTTACAACTTAGAACTAAGTTTGTCCTTCTGTTGTAATACATATCTTGCATGTTCATGGCGTAAATACCGGCGAGATTATCGGGAATTGACGATGGCTTGTTGGCATTACACCAATCCAGGTCACCGACACCATGCTCATCGGTATAAACATTTCCATCACCATCTTCTCTCCAGATGCATATGTTTGTGTCTTGAATCCTAGTTAGACTAGCATCGTCATTCATATCTTCGAGATGCATTAAAGAGGACCCGGTTTCACTTGGTTTTCCCTTAACCCACAGGTGGGATGTTTTGGGAGTGTGATAAGTCCATCCAGTGCCAACCTGAAGGCTTTTTGGTATCCCATGAGCAATGTCATAAACATTAACCATACCTCCAGAGGAGGTCCTAGCCATCATAGCTTCTATACAAATCTCCCTGCCACTATCCCAATTAAGAAGCGAGCTACTGCCAGCACCAAAGTAAAGGTTATCTGGATCTCCAGCATTAGAACCTGCTTTTGCAGCAGTACTGTCTGAATCAGGTGTCCTCGTGGTGAGTATAATTCCACCCTTACTAATGCTGGAGGGAGAACTAATCATCAATTGTGATGGGTTTGACATGGTGTTTACATTGGCTTGTATATTGGAATCAATGTTGTTCCCGTCAGCCCTAGCCCATGGTGAGCCAGCTTGAAGAAGCAAATGGTTTCCTGATCTTATTGATGATGTTCTTGCTTGGGCTCCAGTCCATTTCGACAAAGATTTAATATCGAAATGATTGTATGCTGTTGCATAAATACAACCACCCTGACTTTTCCAAGAAAGTACAGGTGGAATCTCGCCATGTTTCCTCATTTTTGCTTGAAGGTGGATGTTCCCACCCTCCACATGCCCATGGATTCCATCATCTGCATACATGTTGATAGTTCCAATGTCTCCCATCAAGTTTGTACCCTGCTCAGAAAGATGCTCTCCTTTTCTAGCGCAAAGATCTATAGGTCCAAAAGAATTAAGATCAATACCTTGGTTCCCCAACTTGTAGCTTGGTCGCTGTTCATGAGGTAAGGCACTATTAAAATGATCGACCCTGTTGGTCCAAGTATCCAGCGAGATTCTCGCAGGAGAAACAAGCCTGATAGAATTTGGAAAATCGCTAGGACCAATATGCCCAGAAAAGATTTCTTGTCTTGTAGGGGTTAGGGCCCAGTCGTTGTAATAAGATGCGTTTGAACTAGCATCAATATTCTTTAATGGCCTTATATGTCCATTACCATAATACTGTCTGTGAGGCTCATCGTAGTCCGAGGGAGCGTCATAATGTATATGACCATTTCCCCAGAGTAGAGGAGAATTAGGTAGCTGTGGATCGCTAGCAATGAAATTGATATCATATTCACTAGTATTGAAATTGCTATAAGAGGGATTGTTTGTTGCATCTAATACCAAACAGCCAGCATAGTTTTGGAATATCTGGGCTCCAGTACTCGAAGGAAAATATCTATCATCTTGTATCGATGCTTCAAAACTTGTATTAAGCGTAGAAGCAATATAATACTTGGGTAAGCCTCCAAAAGATATGTGAAAGCTTTCGCCAAAGTTACCGCCTTTTGCATAATCAGTATGAGCGATACCAGTGGTAGCTACACCTTGTGTGTTGCTGGTTTCCCCAAGGTAAGTGCTCCAGATCATATTGTGGACGGTTCCCTGAAATTGCTTTCCAGTTATACCATCTCTACCTTTAAGCGCAGCAAGGGTTTCATATGGCCATGTGCCTCCCACAGCAGAACCAGTTTCAGGGTCAATTGGGTGTAATCTGGAAGCAAGGATAAGTGCTCCTCTTAACGAGTTGCCGCTAGACTGTGCATCTGGTGCATTTGTGTCAGACCTATCAATACCAAAACCAAAGTGGTTGAATCTGAATCCGTCTCTGTGTATGTAAAACGGGGAGTGATCGCCAGGAATACTGCTACCATAATATGGTCCGCCAAGTGGCGTACCCCAGTTGTCTCCTTGCGCCAAGATATCTGTTATACTCCATATGCTAATAAAAGGTTCACCAAATTTACGATCATGGGTATGTTGAAATTGCTTCCTTCTTACATCATCAATTGATGTGGTAATATCAGTTCCTACGGTCACAAGAGCGTATACAAGGCTGCATCCAGCATTACCGATATCAATATTTTTTACAGTAACAGTCCATTGGTTTTCATAAAAATACGTAGCATCTTCAAACACTTCGTTAGTGTTTATACATTTTAAATATATGGTTCCTGGGGGTAGCACATCTCCTGGTTCAAAAGCAGATTCCATCCATTCTGGAAGAAGTATTCTCTCTGTAGAATTTATATCATTGTCTTTTGTTAACTCGGTAGAATCAGAATCAAAGTTCTTTGCCATGCGAGTACATGTTGGGGTTGTAATCGTATAGCTACCATCTCCATGTGGTCCAGTAATACCACAAGAATCACCATGAAAACTTTGTGTTGGATCAGGGATGACATTGAAAGTTGCGCCACTATAATTCGGTCCACCAGCCCAAGCACTAGGTCTGGTATTGTATCTTACCGACAAGTCGTTTCCAGTTGGAATGTAGGTGTGTATTTCACCTTCCTCTGTGATAGCAAAATCACCTGGAATAGCAAGCTTCGAAGCATCTCCAACTTTAGTAAGGAAAAAATCCATAACGTTAGGTCCAAAGAAGTCTCCAGGCCCCATTGCAACTACATCGTCAGGCATGTATCTCAAAGAAAACTGGTTCACTCCAACCGGAATGGCTTCTCCATCAACAATATGTATTCCATCAGCAGTCACGTTCAGACCGTTAGGATCCAATGGTGCTCCATCAGATGTTAAACCATTTGTCATGACCATAGGGTTGAGATTTGAAGCTGGTCCAATCAATCTAGCTAGATTTGCAATGTCTAGGGGTCGACCACCTTTCTTTCCACCATCAACCTCTACGTTTTGATCCCATTTTCTACCGTAGGAAGTAGTCAGGTATGTATCTACAAAAGAATCGTCCCTGTATAAATAAGGCCAACCTGTACCGCGTATGTCTCCAATCGCATACTCTATATTCTCAAACCCTCTTTTAGCTTGAGCAACTAACGCATTAAATTTATCTGCACTTGGTCTTTCACCAGCAACAAATCTAATCCAAGCGCTAACTGTTTGTTTTAATTTATCTGCCATAATATTTTACCCAACTCCATATATCATCTTGTTTGGATATTAACTCCGCTAATACCCTTACCCAAGGCATCAATGCCAAATCCATTAAATGGATTAATTGTTAAAAAGTTAGCACCACCTATACCTGTACCAACAGGATCTCCTCCCTCTATGCTCTGAAATCCAAAGCCGTAGGGAATCGGTATCCCAATTCGATTACCATACTGATCTAATTCACCAGGAGCTACGCCTTTTAAATACAAAGGAAGGTCTAAACGCAATCTTAACGTATTTGATAGTATAATTCTACCCGAAATAGGATCTCTACAGCTAGCCTGCAAGGTAACTATATCTGGAGTTACAGCAATATAGCCTCCTAAATTACTTAGCGAATTAAAAGGTTCTGGTATCGGAAGGTGTTTATTATTAAAAGTAATCTTCGTGCCAGATGCAGAGCTACACTGAACAGGAGCGTATGCTCCTGGTTGATTGGTTATCGGGTGCCTAAAATCTGTACTCCATTCATAAAGAAGAACGTTTATACCTTCTAAAAATTGAGCATTCCATAACTCTGAATTCCTTCCAATAAGAAGTGCTTTTACTGGAACCCAGCCATCATAGCTGCCACTTCCTGGGATAAAAGAATTTGAGAATTGCCCAGCTAAAATAAAAGTAGTTCCAAGTATCTCTCTTCTTCTGGAAAGCTCACTTGCTGAATAGTCTCCAGCATCTGGTGTGTTTGGAACAGCACTGCTCAAGCCAGCATTATGATCCGAAGGATAGTCTCCAGCTTCGTTCGATTGCTTACAGACATCTGCATACTCTATGTTGATATCCACTCCAAGTGGATCAACAAAAACAAAATCACTCAACACTGTTTCAGTTCCGGTGTCTTCGATTAATTCAAGTTCGGTTAAAACGCCACAACCAGCTGGGATAGAGCCACCACCCATATTAAAAGCTATAACAGTGGAGCCATTCGTACTAAGCGTAAAACCGTTAGCCCCTGCATCCCCACCTGAGCAGCTCACCACCTCAGCGCCTGCAACTTCAAATTGAAATCCAGCAATTTCAGATGATGAGTTGTAAAGTAATTTGCCGGATGATGTTAGCCAAACTGTTAAATCCTGTAACGCACATGCATTTGAAGTATTCTCGAAATATCTACTCCACCTATCTATTTCCCAAGATCCAGCAGGAGGATCCAGTTGAATTTGCTTCCTACCATAGTATGGGACAGCATTATCTATTCGTACTGATCTCCAGGTATATTCATCTGTACCAGGTTTTTCGAATTTAATTTTAATAACAGCGTTCCCATAACCTGTTTTGCTACATCCAATAACTGAATTTGGAAATAGAGTATGGTAGTGATCCGGTGTTTCTCTGTTTAAGTCTTGCTCAGACTCCCACATTGATACAACATCATCCCAATGTGCATCAAGTGTGATATTGGCAAGGTTGTACACAGTTCCTGGGCTACCCACCTCTGTTGTATTGCTTATCTGTATGTAAGAATCTGGAGTACCATTACCAGTAGTATCAAAATTCAAATCCCCTGGATCCACATCAAGTGGGTGATCCAACCTGAGTATATCAACTTCAGTACCAACAGTTCCTAAAGTATGATCACTTTTTAGAACCTGAAAGATAGTAACATCCTCGGAGCCAACATTTGGAGGTAGCTCTTCTACGGAAAGAATAGTATTTGGACCAGAATGAGTTGTGCTTTTCACAAGCTTTCTAATTTTTTCCCAATCGTACGGGGCATTGTAAAGAGCATAGATTTCACCAAGCGAATTAGATATTGAAGTGTAGCTTTGTAAGCTTCCGTTAAGCCCACCAGTGGCTCTTTTGCCAAAGCTTTTATCAGCTATTGAAATAGTTATCTTGATACCTTCAACTGGATTACCAACAGAATCTTCTGCTCTAGCTGTGAGTCTTGTGAAATCAGTACCATATAATACTGGTCCATATATATCAGAAGTCAACCATTTTGCCGAAGTCTCTAGTTTTAGCTTGGCAACATGTGTTTCAACTGGAGAGATCTGGAGTATGTTGTTGCTAACTACGTTTCTTATAGCTTTTAAATCTATGAATGGGTTTCGGTTAGAAGTTCTTTCTCTTATAGAAGTTACTTCATACTCTATCCTAGGTGTAGCTTCGTAGCTTAAGAAGATTTTACTACTGACTGGTATTGCTTCGCCGTGCTGTCTATCTTCAACAAAATCACCGATACTATGAACGCTAGGCGTTGTGTTGTTGTATCCTCTAACCAGATCGTAGAACCTGTCATGTCCTTTAGTATAGTAAAGGATTTCCTCATCACCAATCTTGATGACCCCTTGATCTGGATAAGATGCGATATCAAAGCCTGAAGGAAAAACTTTGAGCTCCACATCATCTACATCTATAGGGTGCCTTAGAATCAAATCTGGGGCCTTGTAGCCCCCAAGGGTGATAATACCCAGGTCTGAATCTACTGAATAATGCTTATCTGTTGGGGTTGAGAACTTGAGGCTCTCCACCTCTGTCCACTCCTCAAGGAAGTCATACTCTCCATCCCCTGTTGTATCTTCAACAACAAATACTCTTACAGAGTTTTCAACTATTGGAAAATAATTAGTAAAAGCATCTCTGCTACTTCCATTTCCAAAACCCTTGTCTTCAAATAAACAAGGAGCTAAACTTGCTGTAGGCAATACATCTTTATTCCAATCTCCAACCTGCATGCAAACATCTCTATTGAAGATTAGCCTCCAAGTTCTGGGTGTGCTTGAAGGATAAGTTGTTCTAGACTCTGGCGCAGGTATCTGCGCCTCGATAAAGCTTATCCAATCGACTAGTAAGCTAGAAAAAGCAGGTAAGCCGGAACCAAACACAAATCCAAATTGTAATGAAAAGTGTTCAAGCACAAGGAATAGCAATTCATTTTGTTCGTCTGGGCTAAGCCCAAGATCTTCTGAAAGTGATGTATTTTCATTTAGGTGTCCAGTTCCCTCTAGGTTTAAATAGTCTGCTAGAAAAGAGAAAAGCTCTTCTTTAACGTTTACAGTTTCATCCGTGCAGGTAACGGGCTCTGTTGTAGTTGCAGATATATTTTCAATTATATACTCAAAAGATCTCTCATCTAGATTTTCCCATAAAATATTTGCATCACAATCAACTGTTTGAAGTCTATCAGAATTTTCCGGCAACCTTCCTGTGAAATAATCAACATAGTTATATGTTATATGAGGCCAATTTATAAACTGATCATCCCTCTTATACAAAACACAGCTTACGCTATCTATTTTAGCATCTTCTCTAATGTCAAAATAATTAACACCATTCTCCATCTGGCTGCATTCTGCTTTTTCTATACAAGAAAAATCGGAGTATAGATTCTTAACTTCCCACAAGACAGTATAAACTCCAGAGTGTACTACCGGTGTCCAGGTGGTTACTTCATCTGTAAACTTTAAATTCTTCAAATACAACAACTGTGTATTAGCTATTGTTCCTGATTGCCA
Organism: Magnetovibrio sp.; assembly: GCA_002721825.1. Taxonomy (GTDB): domain Bacteria; phylum Pseudomonadota; class Alphaproteobacteria; order Rhodospirillales; family Casp-alpha2; genus TMED8. The sequence continues at coordinate 44,978 of PBLS01000003.1, read as the reverse complement.
CCAAGAGAATTTGGTTCCCTCTTTAAGACCGTGAGAGTGTCCACCGATGGTGTGCTGATAAACTGTTTGCGGATAATTCTTGTTTTCAAGTTGACGCATGTTCCATCGCCAACCCTCTAAGTTTTTATCACTATTGCTGTATAAAGGTTCAACAGAATATGAGCCAGTTAAAGGTACATATTTGTAACTAGCTGTTATAACGTTCTCTAGATGAATAACAGTTTTAGCACATATATTACCTTGCTCATCGCAAGGCTCACCAAAACCCATGATAACTGGAGAATGATCGTCACATGTATAACCTTTAATTACTAATGCCATTAGTTACTTCCTATGGGATATTGTATCCTAAAATACTTAAAGCAGAGGAATAATCAGAAGTAGCCGGATCTGGAACGATTGCTGCTACACCACCAGCTGCTGGATATCTTCTATAGGCGCCACCCATTGTAGGGTTGTTATTCAAATCTCTTAAATTAAATGTGACAAGATTTGAGCCGTTTTGATCTAGCAATCTCAATTGATTACCGCTAATATCCCATTCTCCTTGCTGGATATCAACCAGCCTTTGAACACCAGCTCTAACCCAAGAGCTATCTTCTTTAAGATCAAGATACAATTCAGCACTTTGCTTGAACAAAACTTCCATTGACTCTTTGATCATATCTTCAGCAGAAGTAAAACTTGCCTCTATAGGTGAAACAAAGCCTAGTATTGCATCAGCTTTTGCTGATGCTGCTGCTGCTGCTGCATCGGCAGCAGCTACTCCTGCTATAATATTGTTTCTTGATATGTGTGCATCAATATAATCAACATCTTCCTTTTCAAGTCGAACCGAAAGAAACCTTTCGTTGGTGTTGACTATGCTTAAGCCAGCATCAATCTTCGCTAAGAAGATTGTCTCACCATCAGAAATCCCACTGGGATCGAAAGTATCCCAATCAACTTCTATTGAGTAGAATCCACCACCAATTTCAGTTACTGGAAGTACCATTGGGTTCGACGAGGTAACATAGTTTGTTTGGGAAACAGTTACTCCGAACAAGTCAGTTACTATAGGGGACAATCCAATGGCTGCATCCCCTTCATCTGTAATATAAAAAGTATAATAAGCGTTCTTAGCCATTATTTACCCCACTGTAAAGAATGAAAAGCTAAAATTTCGTTAACTATTCTAGCACCATATGAGTTAAGCAGCAATCTTTCTTCTCGTCCATCTTTATTGATTAAATTATCTTTAAATAAATAATCTATTGATTTATCATTTATTGGTACCGATTTTATCGGTTGCCAATAAATTGTCATAGGAAACTTCCTATAGCTATAAGAACAACTTTCTCTTCCGTTCTTAGTGCTCCAAACTATACCTTCAACTTTATCTACGTAGTATTGCCCTAGCTGAGGCAAATTCCATTGAAGCAAATCGAATGACTCGACCTCTTCAAAGTAAGCTGTATCATTCTCAAAAAATATATCTTCTATATATCTTCTGCTCAGCTTAGTCATTTGATTTCCCTGAAGCAGTTCTCCAGACATGTAGCCAAGGCTATTAGAATATTTTAAATTCTCAGATCTTAAAAATTCCCAATCACCATCCCTGCTTAACTTCTTGACCTCAATAAAGTCAAGAGAGCTCAACGCATTATACACATCTTCTACAAAATAGCCATTCTCTCTATCAGAAAGTAATAGCTCCAGATCGGGTTCTCCACCTTTTGAATAATTTGACCAGACTCTCAAAAAGCAAGAGGCTATTTCAACTCTAGGGTCTTCTGCTTGAAGCCACCTAAAGCCATCAGCCTCATATTCTTTTAAAGATATTTCAAACATTTCCTTTTCTTTGATAGGGAGCGGGTAGTGCTGGTTATCGATAAACCCTTGCTGATTGGATTCAACAGGATTATTTAAGAAGGAGAGTATTCTCTTTCTGTAAAAAGCAACATCTTCATCTCGAAATCTTGGTAATCCAATTTTTATCCCTACCTCATCAATCCATGTAGCATTTTGTATATTTATAACAGACATTACTCTTCTACCTTCTCGACAACCAGATTGTCATTAGCAACTGTGTATCTTAATAGTTCTATATCGCCGTCCATGTTTGGAACTTCTAAGGTAAATTTTACCTTACCGAAAGGCTTGGTCATGACTATTAGAGCGTTAATTGGATCAACCAAAAACGAGCTATTACCCATACTATATCTTTTTACTTTAAATGAGTCTGACCCTTCTATAGCTCCAACAACATTTAATATATTATCAAATCCGTCAAACCATAAGCCAACTGAATTTTCAATAAAAGGATTGCTTAGACTACCTAAAGAACCGGTTTCTTTATTATATTCAACCATAACGGCTGTCGAGCTTCTTCTAACAAGATCTTCGTCTTCCTGCCTTAGTATCTCTTCCTTTAAAAGAAAATGTTCGTCTTGGGTTATGAAGCCTTTACTAAGCTGTACATCAATACCCCTTAAGGAGAGACTCTTTCTTCCCTTAAGCTTCGTTTCACAATAAAAATTCCACTGACCCAATCCTATTGGAACTCCATCCTCGTCAAAATCTAAAGGGAAATCAGAATAAAATTTCTTGTCTACCCAAGATCTCTCCGGGAGATCTGCTTCATCATTTTCTGATTTGAAAGTATTTCTCTCTGGCTTCCAGGAGTATTCTCTAGTTGCCGGGTCGTAGTGAAGGTATTCGCCTCTAAACATAGGCTCTCCTGATACTCCACTCTCAACTGCAATTTGAGTTTCTTCTGCTTGCAATGGGGATTCTCTGTAAATGATTACCTCCTCAATTGGAGCCCTTAAAACTTTATGCCAAGTCCAAAGAGGTATCTCTTCTCCATATACAGCTCTCCGCGTTAAGGGTTGTATATCAATATCAACAGATTTAGTGCGTTGAAATGTCCACGGCTTAAAGGGTCTTGGTGACAACTTATGCTTATGTATAATTCCATTTACATCAAGTACATAAGTCAAACCGTCCCACCAATTAAAAGCAAAGTCTACTGCTGTATAAGGCTTTCCATTACCATCCAGTAGTATTTGAGAACAAAGCAATTGCTTTATATCATCTTCGTCGTGATCATCAACTTCAACCCTTCTGTATCTCTGGCCATTTGAAAAGATGTGGAAATATGTATCTATATAGCTAAAACCATTTCCTTCTTCATCTTCTGATAGCTTTACAAGTAACGGGCCCTCATGGTTTAAAGCATTGATATTCTCCCTGTAAGACCTCTTCTTGATGAAATCTAAGTTTGGCCAGTAAGTGCTTATTCCAGAGTTGGTATCATCTACGTATCCCGTAGTCCCCTCTGCGGATACCCCCAGCATGAAAGGGCATACCTTTTCTTCAATTCCAACAGCTTCAAGAGATATGTTCACATCACCATCAAACCCATCATATTCTACGGCGGGCAAATGGTTGAAACCTTGTAGAGCAACAAATCTGTTTTTGCTGTAAAAAACTCCATCGTCATGTATGTATATACTCTCTTGAACTCTGGCACCGACATCATTGATCCCTCTAAGGATTAGCCTGTGGTAGCCACCGTAAGGTAATCCGTCATCTCCCCACTTCTTATATTCTTCAGAATTTGAGACTTCCACAGAGAGTATGTAAGATCTATTATAATCTGGGTTTATGAAGTCATCTTCTTGAAACCATTTTCCATCCTTCAAGAGATCGCCATCATCAGATGACCATATCAATAACTCTTTAAGTAGGTATTCTTCTTTAAAGAAAAATTCATCAAGATCTCTTAAGCCAAATATGCTCATAGCTGCGCCAGAACCATCATAAGATGGTTCTTCATCATCCTCGTTAAGAAAGAATTCATAATCCAAGGGGTAGTTGAACGACCCATCAGGCTTGTCAGTATCGATAAAGTTGCCATCTAAGTCCTGCATAACTCTTAGATTTACAACGTAAAGCATACTTAAATCAAATAAAGGGGCTCCAGATATAAGAACTTCATTTAACTTTCCAATTCTTAAATTCTCAAACTCCGCGTCTTCAAGAATATCCCCTACGCAAGCAAAAAAACGATGCCCTTGTGATGAAGGGTCGGATTGCATTGCCGACCAGTAGGGAAACTTATTCATTAATCTTTGACTAGTGTATGACATTAAATACCTACATCTGTTTCAAAAGTAATATCAACATTGCCTAAAGCAATAAATTCATCCCTTTCTAAAGAAAAGACATTCGTTATAATTTGCCTACGATCTGCATCACCAAGCATTTGTTGATCAATAGATTTTCGATAATGAATACTTTCAAAGTAATCTGCAAATGTACCTATAAGTGCGTTTATTTCTGGAACTGAATCAACTACATGCATCCCAATATGACTGAAGTTTATAGCTCCTGAATATTCCAAGTCTTTCATTTTTGTAAAGATTGCTCTGTTAATAGCACTCCTTACTCTTCTTTCATCTGTGGGGCTCAAGTTTTTGTTAACCAAGCATCTTAATGAAAAGTCAAAATGGACTCTAACTGCGGGCAATGCAATCAATCTTAATCCAACAGACTGCATCGACATCAATTTTCTTTGTAAAGCTGCTACAAGCGCGGGGCTAGACTCATTGTCTATACCAACAGCAACAACCCCAGCAGAACCAATACCATAATACCCATCTATTACTCTTATCTGTTGTATGCCAGGTACCGTCAATGCTGTCATTCTGACAGAATTTAAATTATTTTGTGCTAAAGTAGAATAAAGTAGCGTAATTCTATATCTTAGATCTTCATCTGATTCTAAATCAGAACCATTTAGTACGGGGAATCTGTTTGCACACCTAAGATAATTCAGACCTTCTTTAGCGTAAGAAACCCCAGAAAAGTATTTAAGAGTATTTTTCCCGCAATTCATTGAAGAACCGATTGTAGTCGCTCTTGCAGAACAATAGTATATGTTTAAGTCCTTCGGGAGGGTGTAATCTTTTGTTGTTTTGTAAACAATAGCATTAGTGGAATTGGGATTATTTGTAGTAGATATTACAGTTCCTCTTGGAACCAGTATGTCTTGTCCGTTATTCGCTTCACCAAAACTTCCAACACTCGTGTAAAAATATAAGGACTTCTCACTCTCACCGACACTTGCTGTTGTAGCAAGTGTTCTTTGAACATAATTTCCAGTCCACTCTGCAGCTATGGCATCTAAATCAGAACCCTCAGCATATGGTAGTTGTATGGATTTGAAGGTGTCTCTCGTCTCCATGTGTGTCCTGGCTAGTTCTGTTGCTACTGTATGAGCTACTAGCCCACCAACAGAATCGTATGCCCAGTGTTTAATACCAGCCTGGTCTCTTAGCTTTTCTTTTATCTCTTTATTTATAGCTAAGTCTGATTTAAGTTTTGGTAATTTTGCCATTTTTCATGTATCCTATAAATTTATAATACGAGGAACCATCTTACTGTCCCTGAGATCATAGCCCCAACCCAATGTTACTACTGGATCTGTCGGTTCGATACCTTTAAAAGCTAAAAGAAAGAACATGCTATTGGGCCCAGAAGGGGAACCGTCTACGCCTAAATCACTACTTCTAATTAAGTTATCTTCTGTTAAAGACATCATTATTGCAGACTTTATCAGGACTGAGGTTTCCTCTGTGTTGGGCTGACCAACAAAGTCTATTAGATCTGTTCCACAGCTAGGTGCAAAATCCCACTCCCCTTTTGTGCTCAAGATCCTTCTAGAGCATATAGACTCTAGGAGCTCATTTTTTCTTGGTCCTGATATATATAAGTCTGACCCTGTTTCTGCATCCAGGTATAAATCGCCATCTAATGTCATAAATATGTCTGTTGAAAGTGTTGTTATATTCATCTACTTCTCCCATATTTTGCTAAAACTAATTCTTTTTCTAACTGAAGACCTTTTTTCCACATAAAATCCCAAATAGGTTTTACTATTGGCTTTACCCAACTATTCTTTTTAACAAAAGATGCCCATTGAATTCCATATCTTTTATATAGTCTAATAAAGAAATTATCATGAATCGTACAGTAAAGTCGAGCATAAGCTGTTCTTATATCTAGAACTCCGTATAATTCTTCTGCTCCCCAGCAAGCCATTGGCATTGAGGAGCAAACAGCAGCTAACTTTCCCATATCAATCAATATGGCCATACAGGGGATATCTGGTATATGTTGGGGTGCAGAAACTGGCCCACACATCATTGACAGCGGAAACAGCAGCGGCATGTGTAGCGGTTGGCGATAGGTCATTGTATCCATTTGTATAGGACACCCAACTCCTGTTTGTATATGAACACCACCTTTTGTTGCTTCAACAAAATTTAGCGCGTCTCCACATATAAGAGCAACATCTGCTTCAAGACGAAGAGCAGCTGTAAAAAACTTATTAAATTGAGTTTTAAATACTTTGCATTTATGTGTCTGGTCGTCCCAGTCCCACTGGGACTCTACGTCTTTAGGCATTATATTATCTCCCCGTCATAACCGTCTGCTGAAGTCAACCCAGTTAAAACTTTACCAATCGATCCTACCGGATCTTCTCTACAGGATCCCCCCATTGTTAGCGCACCTAATGTTGCTGCACCATTCCTTGTTACATCTGGATAGTGAATCTTTTGATTGTTAACAATTGTGGCCTTTCCTAAAGAAAGCGCATGCTCGCTATTTCCCCTGTGTCTCACACTACATGTTTTACCAATTAAATTTGCATCGCTACCGTAAATTGATCTTAACTCATCATAAGACATGTCACAATCTACCTCGACTAAGCATGGTGTAATATTCATACTCTTACCAGGCTCGTTGATTGGTTCAACAAGAAGTGATACACCCTTTGTACCCCTGTAACTCATTGGCTTACCACCAGAGAATTCTGGTCCACATATATTTTTGATCTTACACAAAGTCGTTACTTCTGCATTAGCTTTTTGTGCTACCATAACTCTGTTAAACCAATTTATTTCGTTTGCAACAGGGTTGCTTCTGTGACCACTTTTAATTGCGCCAGACATTACTACTCCTTATAAAGTTCCGTTTTCTTTGTAATCCCATACGTATTGCCAAATAGACGAGCCATAACCTTGCCATTCTTCGACTATCTCTTCAGCACCTGTAATGGATTCTGCAGCCATGTTCCTCATCTGACCCATAACATTCTTCCAAGCCATAAGTGGGTCTTGAGTATTCATACCAGAAACTATTGGCTTTCCATTTTTAGTTAGAGGTACAACAATTATGGTTTCGTTTTCCATGCATTTGGCAAAAAGAACAGGTGCTGCAATAAGCCAAGCATAAGAATTATTCTTTTTATAATCCTCCAGCCTAAACAATGTATTATCAATAGCTTGTTCAGCCAGATAAGAACCACCAAACAGGCCAGCTCCAACAGCTGAGCCTTGTATCCACCTGCTGTGCTTTGTTGCTGCCATACCAATACCGGTGACTAAGTTGGATAAAGTTCCTGTAGTCTTAGCCATCTCCCCCTTGGGTATTGCCCCAAACATTCTTGAAAATGGTGCGAGAAGAACAGTAGTTGCTAAAAAGGCTCCACCAGCCAAGCCTAAAGCACTCACAACTTTAAATGGAGCACGAGCGGCTGAGTTTGCATTTTCTACGATATTGTTAAGCAAGGCGGTATCCGCCATGTCAGACGAGTCATTTGACTCTTTCTGAAAGTTTGTTTTCAGCCCATTGTCTTCAGCAAATGCCCCCATTCCAAGATGCGGATACATCTCAGCAGCTTCTTGCAAGGCTCCATATCTAAATACATTTCCATATCGTCTTGTAAAATAATCGTTCCATTCTTCGAGCTGCTCTGCATCAGTGAAAAGCATTTCGATATAGCTTGGAACCTTCTCCTTTATGTCTCCCATTTTTACACCATCTGTAAATGGTATTTGATTTTGCTCTCTCTTGATCATCGCTTCCCAAAAGCCCTGGCCTTTCTTAAGGTTTCCGAGACTATTGCCTAGCTTGCCAGATCTTAGATCTTCCATAGCCATTGCAAAAAGCTTTATACCTTCAAAAATAGGCAAAGAAGATACTTCATTTCCTATAACAAGTGCATTGGGTTTAACCTCTGTTATGAAACCAGTTTCAAAAGAGAAGTGATGAACTACAGCTTCAACTTCAATAGGGCCTGCCATATCATTGTAATTGTCCATTATGATTGCGATGTCCCATGGACGTATTCGGTTGTTACCCAGAACCAGAACCTCGCCCCTGTACATTTCTCTCATCTTGTGTAGCAAGTGTCCCATCCCATAACGCAAGGCAGACTGATAGCCTCTGCAGTTGGGATAAATAATTTGATCCATTTTTAACATCTCATCCGGGATGAAAGATGAAGCTTTCATCTGGATGGAGCCTTCAGGATGTGCATCCAGTTCTGGAGATGCATAAACAACGTCAACTGCATTAACTACATTATGTTCACTATTTATAATACCGTTGTGAATAATATCAGTGCTTGAGCTCAAATAGTGATAGCGCCTAAACGGTATGAATCGATGGCTTAAAGCGTCCATGTATTCATGCAGAAGCTCAGACTGCATCTTCATCTTCAAGCTATTGTCTAGAACTTCATCCCACTCGGCATTCTTGTTAGGCTCAATAAGCCTCTCTTTGACTTTTGCAATCAGCTCTTTTTGCTTTTTCTTATCAGCACCAGTGAGATACTCATCCTCTGTAGCCATTTTACCAACAGTAGCAAGACTTACAGACATTTCTAACTCTGATTCAAATACAAGCTCTTCGTAAGCCCCTTGGCCATATAGCTTTCTGTAGATATCTTTATTTACAGCATTGAGCTGCATGTCGTCACTAAACTGTCTTCTTATATAATTAAGTCTTTTAACAAAATTGTTAGCATATGGTTTACTCCAGTACCTTTGTGAAGGTACTCCGAAGAACATTCTGTATTCAAATTTAGAACCATATGGTCTTGCACCATAAACCCAGCCTGGATGTCTAAGCGACATTTCGTGAAAAACATCCCAGATTGTTGAGTTGGTTACCCTGTAGTTCGCATGGTCATACCAAATCTTTTTATCTAAAATTACACCTGGTGTTTGCCAAACAGAATCCCAAATACCTTGTACTCTTTTCTTTGCATTCACATATGCACTTTCATCCAATAAAGTGAAGACATACCATGCAAACCCGGCCATCTGGGAAATGAATCCACCAATATCTTCAGTTAGAGTAAGGTTTATCCGCATGTAAGAAGCCGGATTTGGTGGAAACAAATTGTCATCTTGCGGATATAGCTTATAGAAAGCCTTTGCTCTGTTGTAGGTTCTTTTTACCTGTCCCATCTGTATTCGATATTGCTTTACTATTGGGTTTACGACAAGCGTATCAGCTACTGCTGCGTAAGCAGTTCCAACTGCACCTATTCTCATCATAGTTCCTGGAATTTTTCCAGCAAATTTTATAGCTTCAGCACCACCGCCCTTCCAAGTTAGAGCTGTAGCAGCTGCAAGATCGTCAGCGTTTGATTGTAAAAGCCCCTTTGCAAAAGTTTGATCTAGAGGACCGCTTAATGAAGGGGCAAATTTAGCAAAAACGCCTCTAACGTTTACCATTGCTGCAGTCTCAGCAGCCTGAAAAGCTTGGATAAGCATAGCCTCTTGCATACCCGTCTGAGCTTTTATTGCTGCTTCGCTTGCTTCAACCCAACCCTTGGAAGTCAGCGCATTGATCGGAAGGGTCTCTCCGCCCTTATAAATCTTTCCTCCAAAATTTACTGTGTGGCCTTTCTTGACTCTGCCAAACGTCTTCTTGCTTTTTCTAACTATCAGAACGCTGGATTTAATTATCTTACTCGCAGCTGAAGTCGTCAAAGGTTTTGCTGACAGTTTCGATGAAGCGTTAAAAGATGCTGCTATAAGTGCATCATCAAACATTTTCTTTGCTACTCCCCCTGTAGTGCCAGCCCAACCCTGACCGCTAGCTCTCAAGCCACTACCATCAGCTATAAATTGCCAAAGCTTGGCTTTTTTACCTTGTGCAAAGCCACCTGTTAGTTGTGCAAGTGTTTGTCCAGACTCACTCATTATTGGTTTTAGAAGACCTTTTTCACCTGCAACGCGAGCCCCCATAACTTCAATTGCTTCACCTGTACCCATTAACAATCGCTTGAATTGCTCTTGACTAATTTTTCCTGATATAAATGCTGCATTTAAAACTTTTAATTCAGCTTCTACTGCTTCACTAAGAATACCTCTGGAAGCTGCACCTGCTCTACCCAATCCAATAAAACTTGGAGTGTTGGCAATTGCCGACCATGTTGCAGCAGCACCTTTACTGGCTAATCCAGCAACCTTCCCTCCTGCTGACATAAGAAAGCCCAGTCTGCTTGCGTCTATGCGCCTAGCAGCAGCACCACCAGCTGCGCTAATACCACTACCCATCCAATGTGCACCACGGAAGGGTGCACCCACAACAGGTCTTAGAAGAAGCTTTCCATATTGTGTCCCAAGCCAACCCTTTGCTGCTTGTCCAGCTGTTGCCTTAGCTGTTCCGCTTACTGCATAGCCTGCACCTCCATGCCAGGGAACCATCATTGCTATCTGCGCGCCACCTGCAATAACTGCTAATGCACCTATATTATTGAGACACCAATTTTTAAAAGCATGAGTCATGGTTAAACCCAAGGGTACATTCTTGGAGTACTCGTAAAAATCCAAGGTATGATCTTTTGTTTCGCCTATCATTCTTAAGTCGCCAAATTCCCATCTACCGAAATGCTTCAGTTCTGGAGAAAGCATTAGGCTTCCCAACAAGTGGTGAGTTGTAGGGTAGACCTCACCACTTCCCCTTTCGAATCTGTTACCTCCTGAAAGAGATGTTCTTCCGTGAAGAATACTCGCTAATTCAGCACCGAAAGATTGAACGGTAACTTCGCAAAGATCGCCATGGGTGCTCCATGCTAAATCAGTAACCCTTCCAGAAAGCATCACTTCAAGCTGTGCTGGATCGTTTGAATACCCAACACGAAGCTGGACATTCATTCCAGGTCTCATTACAACAGAGCCAAATGGTATGTCTTGTGGAGGGACGAATTCTTTATCTATTCGTCCTGCTCCGTGAGTACTAAGATCATATTCACCTTTTTGTACAGCTGCACCTATTCCCCGTTCAGCATCTTCATTTTCTTCGATAGTCCTAATGTAATCTAAATCTGCACGAACATTCCTTTTCGTTCCATCTAGGGTGCCGGAAACATTTTGAAGGGTAATTACTGCAGTATCTGCAGGCTGCTTTCTAGACATGTGTATGCTAAATTCTTTAACTCCGTTAAAGGAATAGAAATCGTCTTGATTTAACCATCGGCTTTCAAATTCATCTTCCTCAACAAAGAACAATCTGAATGTTGGAAAGGCTCTCTTCATCGACATCTTCTGAGACGTAACATCGCATGAAGCTTCTTTTGTTATCCTCATCAAACTTTCGACATCAAAAGCATTCGAAAACTGATCATTCATCGCAACATCTGTTGCTGTAGTGTCGGTATTGATATCGTCTTTATCTTTAATGGTCTGACCTGTATAGCCAGCCATTGACCCAAACATTGCCTCGATATTTCGAGTCTTCTTAAGCATCTCAGTGTAAGTATCTACATCAGCTTTTTGTGTACCAAAATACAGTGGATTAAAATCTGTAACACTTAGTGGGAATAACCTTCGTGTATCTCCACTCGGGTTTTTTGAAGTCCCACCATCTGGTGCGTTCGTTAAAACTTGGAGTGTTCTTAATTCTTTTACTTTCTTATCCCAAGCTGCTTTACCCTGAAATTCTTGCTGAAGTTCTTCTATTAATTATTCAAATTTTTCCTTATCTGATTTCTTTATCCTCATGTTGTATTCAGTTAGCTTAGCTGTCTTGTCCTCAAGACCCAACTTGTTTTTTCCAATCTTACCTTGAATAGAAGGCACTGCTACAGTAGTAACGGGCTCTTTCTTAAACTCGCCATCGACATCTGCTTCTTTTTCGGAAGAAGCATCTTTGTCAAATGGTATTGTTGTCCCGCCAGCACTCATGTGAGTAGGTACGCCACCTTTGCTTTTGATATGTCCTGCCTCAGTCTCAGTGTGGGGTTGCCATTCTGGAAGGGCGCTTGTTTCGACTTTGTAAACTTCCCAGTTTCCACCCTTATTCTTTTTATATGTATTTATTTGAGCTGCATCAGATGCTGCGGAAACATCCTTGCCTGGCCAAGTGTTATACAGAACTTCAGGCGCTCCCTCCCATTGGGAAGCCATTGCACTTAGTTGCATTCGTGTTCCCTTGGAAGTATCGAAACCGTCGCTAACTCCTCCAGTCGATTCTTTGTACTTATCAAGACCTTGGGGAGCCATAATGGTAAGAGCTTTCTTTCCAAGCAGCTCTTCCAAATTGTATATCCCTTGACCATTCATTTTCATTAAATGTTCGTGAGTACTTTTTACATAAACGCTAGCCTGTCTGTATATTTCATCCCTCATGTTTTTCTTCACACCCATGCTTGCATCTTCATAAGCATTCCAGAAGTAAAAATCAGGGCTAGTGGCATTCATTCTTGACGGATAGTATGGATGGTCTGGAAGATCCATGTCTGGGTAACAAGGCATTCCATTGTCTAAATCAGACTCATAGCCATACCCTGTAAGCTCTCCCAAGTTGTTAGCTTCTAGCCACTCACCATCGTTAAGTAGGGTTTCTGCAAGCTTAGTCAGAAACTCTTTTGCATAGTGCATCTTTTGAGCTTCCCAAGCTGGGTTAGCAAAAACTGGTGCGACTTCGCCCTTACCAAAATGCTGTTGCCAATTTAATGTTCCGTTATTTCTAGCAGAGAGCGGGCTTTTTAAGCCTGGCTTCATCGTTAATTTATAACGAACTTCTCCCTCCCCCCATGAGATATCATCACCCTCTTCTTCGGGCTCAACCTTTATATAGTCCTCCCCTTCCTTTTTGTAAACGTTGCTTGTGTTGGTTGCTGTTTTACCACTACCAAAAGCATTATCAGTGTAATCAAGACCACTGGTGAGTTCTACATAGTCATATTCTGGAGCCGAATTTGTAAACGTAGTTACAAATCTTTGACTGACCTTCAATGGACCTTCTGCTCTAATTATGTGAGAGCTACTATCTATTGGAGATCTAAGCGGACAAGTCATCCACCACGAAAGCACATTTGCTTGAGGATAAATACCCATCTTGTCTCCAGGGGCTATGAATTGTGTAGCTGTTTGATATTGTCCGCTATCATCACCAAGCGTGTACGCTTGTACTGCTCCCCACCACGAGTCATTCCATGTTGTTTGTATTGGATATGTTAATGCTGTAAGTGGTTGTAGGAAGTTGTTGATAATATGGCTTGCAAGTCCAACGTGTGGTCTTAGCAAAAGCAAAGCAAACAAATTATTTACTTCAGACATTTCATCAAAATAGGCCTGCTTATATCCTTCTGCATACTGAAGCCTTTTTGTATCATCTTTATATGTTACTCTTTTTGTTGGTGCTCCTGCATCAAACCCAGCTACCCCACCTTCTGGGTGAGATGATTCAACATCTTCATGCCACCACCAAAATTGATTAGCTCTTTCAATTTTTCGACCAAAGAAATGGAGCCACCTGGAAGTACCCGTTGGGTTGCCACCATAACCAGTAGGAAGTGCAGTAAGGCCACCCAATGTATTGTTCATCCAGCTATCTCGAAAAGCCTCATCTATTAGCTTTTCATCATCATCATGCCCAATATCTCCTTTTGCCTTATATCCAACTTCTCCACCAAGAAACCTACCCTTAGCATCCTCAAAGAAAGCTTTTATCTCGTTCCTGTTTGAAGCAACACCAGTCGTTCCCATGGCAATCCAGGAACCCCAGTCATTTCCCCAATTCTCATCAGCTACCACATTGATAAAATACAGCCACCACCATTTAAGTATCCTTGAGTAAAAACCATGTTTTCCGATATCAAGATCAAATAGTTCGTCTTTAATCATTTCAGATGACCAAGCACCCATCGTTCTAAGTTCTGGAGTATCGTCTACCATTGCAAAGCGAACGAATCTTTTAATCGATTGCAAAGCACTTGCGTAAGCAACTGTTTTGTCCTTAAGTCTGTGCTCACCAGTTGGTCCAACTTCTTTTAGATTGTAGCTTAAGCCCTCTTCCCTTAAGTAATCAGAAATATCTATTGCAATGATACCGGTAGTACCTGAATCCCTTGTATCTATAATCGATGCAGGCACCTTAGGCAGGTGTTTCTGTGCAACTGGAGCACCGTCCTTTATTGAAGGCTTTGTTTGATATCTGTATACTTGATTTCCATACTGATCCAACTTTGGATAGCTACCTTGAATAAATGCATTTTCTGCATAAATGGGTGCTGCCCTATCAGTTCCTAAAACTTCATTTAATAGGTTTTGGATAGATTCAAGGTTGGCACCAACTATCTCGCCTGTACCAGTCTCGTAGGCGCTTACATCTGGTGCCTTATCTTTAATAGAAGCTCCAAAAGCATTTTTGGTTTGTACCACCACTGTATCTATACCAGATGGCACTAAGCTTTCTTGTGATGACGGAGATAGCTGTCTTGTATCTTTTTTTGGCATAACATAAGCGGAACCATCGCTAAGCATGTCAGCCCTGAACAATAAAATTGCTCTATCTCTGCCAAGCTGATCTGAACCACCACTTTTCTTATACCAATCCCTAATCATTCCAGGCGCTTCATTGTTTCCATAGACACCAGGATTTCTTCTGGCCCAAACATTTCTATCTGGGTCTACTCCCATCGGCCCCCCCAGGAGTGCTGGATAGTTTGAACCCCCTACACCAGGCGCTGGTAGGCCTCCAAAATTCTTTTGAAAACTAGAATCCCCCATAAATGCCGAATTGTCATTTACGAACCACTTCTCTTCCAAAGCATCTACAAGCCCCTCCTTGCTGTAATAAACTTGCCCATACAGGTCTATTATTCTTCTTAGTTTTTTTCTCTTCAGCTCCTTCTTTTCAAACTCGCTAAATTCTGGTAAGTCTTTCATAGCGGATGAAGAGTGTCCGGTTTCTAAAGCTTTTAAAACTTTTTTGTAAACTTCCATGATTGGAAGTTTACCCTTCTTTGAACGAGTAGCACTTCTTGAGATTTCTTCGCTGAAGTATGGATTCGTTTCTTGGACCTTCATGGTCATGGTGTAGGATCCGGGAGAACCTTCTAGAGTTGATTGTCCCATAGAAGAGATTATACTTCTTTTACCAAGCCTGGAGAGGGCAGTGCCTTCAGCATGTTGATAATCAGTATCTTTGAAAGAACCAAAAAGTCTTGTTATGAAAGTATCTGTACACATAGCGTAACAGTCTGGTATCGGTCTGAAAGATCTAGCATTTTGCTGCAGTAAAGCTCGCATATGCTCCATTTCTTTACCAACCCCAAGACCACCAATACCTTGCTGATCTTTACCGTAAAATTGGAGTACAAATTCTGGCTCTACACTACCCAGGTGCTGCATTGTTGGAAATTCATGGTCTAGAATCGGTATTGTAGAAACAATATTTCTAAGAGTTCCAGACACTCCTGTTGCAACTAAACCATGATCCACAAAGATATTATGGGTATGCTTAGGTGCCAGCTTCCCCCTTATAGCTTCTTTGAGAACCTTATCGTTAAAGGGAAGTCCGAGTCCATCTATATTGTAATTCTGAAGACCAACAACAGTCCTTACGTTGCGCTTCCAAACATTGTTTACCGTTCTGTCCTCTTCGTAATATTCCCAACCATTAGCCATCATTAAGCCAATAGTTCTTGAAACAGATTCCTCTTCGTCGGCGTCTAGTGGTTCTAGATCTTCAAGAGCTTTGTTCTCTTTGGTATCGGCCTCTTCATTCTTTTCAGGATTCTCAGGTGCCTTTGTGTCGGGAGGGCATTTGAACTTGAGCTGATTCATTTTCGGAACATCAGTTGGTGTCTCTTGGTCACCTGTATCCTGTTCATCCGAATCAGATTTATCAGACAGGTCCTCTTCCGCTGTTGTTATCGTGTAGACTTCTCCAAAACCACTCCTGTTCCATTCGGACGACTTTCCTCCAGCAGCTTCCCAAAGCGGTTTTTCATTTTCTTCTAACCAGCTTGATCTGTTTCTATTTTTATGACCCGCCTTGTCTTTTTTATTTGCTTCATAAGCATTGTGAGCAGCTTGATCATACATCCAGGGAAATCTTTCAGCTCTAAAATTCTCCCCTTTGCCACCCCACCTACCATACATATGGTAAGACAATGCTTTGTTTTGGGCTGCTTTTGCCTTTAATTGTTCTTCTGGAGATGCTTTCTCATCAATATCAACCCACCCTCTTGGTTTTCTAAGCCCTACGTTGCATCTAATGTCATAATGAAGAAAACTATAACTTCCAGAAAAATTCTTTTTATTTAGCTCTGTATCAGCGGGCATATCTTTCAGTTCAACAACACCATCTTTCATATCGAAATCTTCCCATTTCGATTTTACAGTTCTATCATAGCGTTCTTTGTATCTGAAGCCATAAAGTCCAATTCCGCCTTGAGGGATTTTCTTCTTAGCAATGAGATCAATTACGACACAGTAAACTTCCCAAACAGAAATATTCTTAAATCTTAAGTCTACTGCTCTTCCTCTAGCATGTTGACTTGTCATTTCTGTGTGCAGCTTAGAAGCAGCCCTATGCTCGGAATCTCTTTGATTTCTATAGGAGGACAGGACGTACATTTTTGTATTTCTATCTGGATACTTAGCCCTTACAGCATTTTCGATTACGTCTACATATATTGCGAGCAAACACAAGTTATACAATGCATTGCGACCTACATGCTCTTGATTATCTCCAAACTTCTCTACATTTGATTTTTCGTGTGCAACTTGATTTCCATCAAAAGATGACCTTGGATTTCTAGGTGCATTAAGACCCATTGTTTTACAAATTTCCCAACCCTTATCTGCTAGACTCCAGTCAATACCATCATATGTATTACACAAAATGGCAGACTCATCCATCGGTAGAGTGAGCTCATTCCATGGATCAATCTCAAATCCATTTCGATACATTTGAAACTTAATTTGAGCTCGGGCCATATTGATGTAATTACCGGTATGACCAATATAACCAATTATCTGGCCTCTCTTAACTTTCGAACCTTTACTAAGCTCATGATGTGGTTTGAATAACCATTTGTACGTACTCTTGTATTTTGGGGCTTTGCTAGGATCTCCAAGATATTCTTGGGCCATCCCGCTGTGAGATATTTCTATGTGCCAGTCAGTACCTTCTACTGTCTGACTAAAGTCTCCACCAGCATCAATCAGATTACCTGGTGGAGTCTCTGATCTCATCTCTGTTATCACACCAGCTTCAACTGCAAATACTGGTGTGCCCTCCCACGCGCTATCCTCCCCTTCGATAACGTTGCCTATTCTTAGATAAGGGTGGGCTTGTGTACCGTAGGTTTCGATTCCTCTTGCAATAAGAGCTTTTGTTTCTTCAGGCGAATAGGGCTTTGTCCAGTCGTTTTTCTCATGGCTTAAGACATTTTGTCCCTTTCCATTAACAGGATGGATATATTCTTCAATGATTTGCCCTTTTAGAAGTGGTGGATACCACTTCAAGTGAAACATCGGCTCCAACATATCGCCTTCTGTCTTTGGGAAAACATCCCAAACGCCAGTGGTTGTCCAACCATCATAAGAGCCTGTTGGTATTCTTGCTAGGGTGTTACTATCAGCCTGAATCCATGGACGCAAAGTAGTGTTTGCTACAGTTTCATTAGCTTCTACATCCTTGATTGTTCTTTTCATTATTTCTGGTGCAACCAAAACCTTTCTGTCTACATCACCATTAAAATCACTCCACTTTTTACCAAGATCAGATCTGGCATCTACATTCTTTCTATAGTGATCAGCAACCATGTGACTGTAGATGTTTTGCTTTGGCTCTGTCATTAAAGCTTTTAGTTCTTCATCAAGTATCTTCTGCTTGCCTTCTTTTAATTTCTTTACAAGCTTTGGGTTGTAACCAAGAGTTATATATTGATTGAAAACGAAGTTCACTCTATTGCAATAAGAGAGCATGTGGTGGATCGCTGCGTAGCGGACACCAGCAGGCAAACTAGATGTGTGTAGACCTCGGACTGTTCCACGACCTCCATTTGGTCCAGCTGTGAACTCTTCCCACTTCAAGGCACTGTTAACAATAGCATCACCATGTCCAGGTGTGTTCGTGTAATAACTTTCAATAAGCTTACACATGTCAAGATTGAAGGAATCATAAAGGGCTTTAACTTGAAGATTGTTTATATACCTAACATAGATATTCGATAAATTAGGATTGGGAACTGGAGCCGCGGGCTCCATTCTCTGTGGTAGCGGTTGCAAGTCAAAAGACTGCCCCACATGCGTATTGATCAACTGCTTAAGTGTATAACCACCTTTTACTTTTGTTGAGAAAGGCTCTTCAAATGCCTCTTGAGGGTCACCACCTAGAAATCTATCTACCTTTAACTGGCTTGGAGACTTAGCGTTGTACAACTGACCTACAATTTTCTTTAGATCTTTTCCATACCAGTCAATAGTATGAACTTTTGTTGTACTACCCAATACCTTCTCATCATTTTCAGGATCAGCCTGTACAAATTCTTCAAAGGAGGTTGGCCATGTTTTCCATTCTTTTCTAAAGAAGAAGTTGTCTGTGTAAGGGAAATAGTTGAACCATCTCATATCCAGACTCATTATAAAGCTGCCTGGATGACCAGTCATATTTGCTACCTGACAACCAATTACTGTGAAAGCCATCAACTGGGTTACAGGCCAATTTGGTACAATAGATTCCCGCAGATACATGTTCTCGCAAAAAACAAAAGGCGATTGCCTGAACTGAACCAGGAGTCTGTGAAGATGCAGAAGCAAGTCTGGTGTAAAAACAATATCAATGCTTACCTGACAAACACCTCTGCCACTTGGTATTTTTGTAGCAACTTTACTTCTTAAAGTTTTCCACTGCCAGTACATGTCTTCTTTATGTACTGTAATATGAGTTGGAGGTATTTCAAGATTAACATCATTAATCATGAAGTTGCCTCTTGCTTCTTTCGGATCTATACCTAAGTGACCGTCATACTTTTTGCCAGACTCGACAGATTCCCATTTTCTATCTTTAAACTTGTTGTAAAAAGCATCATAAAGAAAAGCATCGTCTTCCTTACCATGTGTAAACTTTTTTAACTTTCTCCAGTTGCCCAAAACTAATCTCCCATTATTCTTTCAATGTAAGCTCTTGTTATTGGCAGTCTTGTATCATTCATACGAACTGAAGTGGAACCACCCATACTGCTAATAATATGACCTAAATCTCCAAGACCCTTTCTTGAGGTAGCCTCTCCTCTGATTTGCCATGCATTACTTTTACTAAAGTAAGCTTCTTGTGTATTTATAGGCCTGTTTATCATATCCATATGTGGTCTCTGTTGCAATCCCTCTGGTGGAATATGATGCTGTCCACCAAAATTTCCAGACGCGATTGCTGCATTCACCCTATGATCTGATATCTCACCTGGCATAATAAGCGGTTTCTTACTGTATCCTGTATCTCCTGTTAGTATTCCCAAGCCTAATGTAGCAGCAGCACCCGCTGCTACGGGACCTAAAGCTCTAGCATTAAAGCCTTTTGAAGCTTTTTCTACATTTCTTAACGCATCGGATATATATCCTCTTGCTGCTTCAATACCTTCTGTATTACCCTTTGCAAAGCCAGCTTGAATTGCATTTGCATTATCGATCATATGCAAATAAGCCCTTCTAGCACTTTCTGTTTCGCCTAGACCCATTCTGGTGTCTCTGGATAAAGTTCCCATTTGATCTATACCTAAATCTTTAACAGTAGCAAATGACTTTCTTGTAAAAGCCATAACATCATCAAAGGTTTCCGCACCAGCAGATCTGAAAGCGCCAATCATTTCATTTCTTACAGCTTTTGGAACTCCCGATTCGATCAGATCAGCCTCTACCCTTCCATAGTCTAGCTTTCCGTTAATAAAAGCAGAATCCTTAAAGATGCCACCCCTCAATAAACCCTCAAGAGCAGATATGTTGGCTCCTCGACTTTCTATGCCTTGAGCAACTGCTGCAGTAAGCATGTTGGGTAGATCTGTAGCTCTAGTTAGTTTCTTAGCCTTAATGTTTGCAACTTCCTGAACTGCACCCCACATGGCAATACCGCGTTGCGCTAACCGGCGATCTGATGCTGATCCATCAGCTATCGTATTGATCATACCAAGGCGTAACTGGTCTAGCTTTACATTAAGTGGTCCAACGTTTTTAGCATACTGTTCTTTTAATGTTTCCTCAAAGATACTCTCTAAAGCAGTCAGCGCTCTTGCGTCTTTACTCATATTGGCAATACCTTCTTTAGCTGCCTTAAAGTATTCTTGAGTCTGCTTTGCAAAAACGATATCAGAAGCTATGGATTTATCGAGAAAGCCTTGCCCTCTTGACATGAGATGTCTTTTTTCTGAAGTCATGTACAATTGGTAGAAATCGCCATCATAGTCACCAATCATCATGGCAGCTTTACCAAAGTTTATTTGAGTTGTTTTCTCTTGTCCCACATAATGGACATTTACATTCATGTCAGGAAAGAAAACATGACCATGCCCTTCTCCTGCAAACTTACTGATATTGTTTGCCATTCCTCTGAATAGCTTAAGCCTTTGTATTCTCTGCCTCTTTCCTTCTTTTCCAGTCTCTGCTATAGCCAAATTTGCCAATTCATTAAATGAGCCTATTGTTTTTACAGCAGATTTTGTTGCTTTGTCATAGCCATAATAAGCGCTACTAGCTCTATCTATAAGTCTGGCTCCTTCTTCAGTGCTAGAGAAAGCTTTCCAAACCTTGTCAGCGTCATAGTCTGACCTAAATAATTTTCCAAAACTCACATGTCCAGTGGTAACCAAGGGGTGTCTAGCGTCCACAGCGAAAGCACCTGCTGTTGTCAAACCCTTTTCCTGAGCAACAGCTTTGTCAACATTGAATAATCTCTGCATTTGCTCAGGCGTATACTCAGCTTCCATACCCAAAAAGAATGCATTAAACATTTGAGCTGTTTCAGTTGATGCCTTAGCTCTTGCTTTGGTCATTGATATACCTTGAGTAGCAGCAATTTCTTTAGCTGCACCACCCATGTATGTTCTCATCGAATCAAGGAATGCTTGACTATCGGCAAATGTCGTAGCAAACCCGCTTCCAGTAAAAGTTCTTCTGAACTTTGATATCTTGCTCGATTCATCATCAATACTTCCTAAGCCAGCTGTTACCCAGCCTTCATTCCCTGCAGGACCGAACAAGGTGAGTCCCTGTCCAAGAACCATCCCAGAGCCCAGGAGCTTGCCTCTGGTGATACTTCTTCCTGTCTGAGCCCAGATAGATGCAGTAGCATCCTTGAAGCTTCCTACGCGGGTCTGAGCCTCTGCTAGTGAGGCACTTTGTTTTCCCTGTGAAGAAATTACAGTTTCAAGATCTCTTGCAAGATCATTGACCCTTCTAACATATTCATTTTGAATCCTTACATTGTCTTCAGCCTGAAGGATCTCAAGAGGGCTGTCCAGTGCGTTGAGCAGGTTTGCCCCACCTATGTATATGTTGGATCTGCCAAATCTATCTTTAGCTGTCTTGCTGATGAACTGGTTTGCGCTATCGTCTGCAAAATCTAGTACAAAGCCCCCTTGCTTGCTAGCCAGGAATTCTTTTGTTCTTCTTTCGTCACCACCAGCTTGAGCCACAAAATCTTTTACTGAAACTATTCCACCTTCTGTTTTAGCAAGATTTCCGACAACATCCTCAGAGAAAAGAACTTGCCTTCCTGTCATAGAATCTAAACTCTTTGACAATTCTTTATAAGCTGTAAGCTGTGCACCAGATCCCTCTTTACGTGCAATTATACCAGTCATAAAATCAGAAACTTCCCTATCGCTAAATCCAAGAACATTCTTTAAGCGATGATGCATGAACTCGTAAAAGCGAGGCTCCATAGAGCCTAGCGTTGCTCTATACTCAGACGCGGGAGTACCAGCAATCATGGTGAAAGCTCCAAGAGCCCTATGTTGGCGTGTCTCCTCTAGGATGCTATCTATATCCGCTCTACCACCAAAATGTTTTTTAATTATACCCTCAATTTCCTTTACATCCTTCCCCTTGGGATCAAACCCATGCTTCCCTTCAGAAGCAATATAATGTAAACCACCAAAAGCTAAGCCTATGGACTGGGAAGATACACCGGATCCTAGTTTTGATATTTCTCTAGCTGCAAACTCTGCAGTTTCTTTTAAGTAGCCCTTTCTTTGGGCTCCAGCAGTAGTTGCCTGTTGCCAATTTTGAGAGTAGGCTCCAGCAGCACGGCTATACATTGCTTCCATATCTACTTTCCCCATCAAACCAATTGAAGAAAGCATTTGATTGCCAACATACCAAGCGCTCTTACCCATCATAGAGCCAGCATTAACCATTAACTGATTATGCTTAAGATTTAGATTTTTAAAAGTCTTTTTATCTAGACCCATTCTACCCATAAGATCATTCATCATTGGCTCATTTAATTGCTGAAGACTAATAGTACCCTTCATTCCCTGAGAATAAACTTTCGTGGGAGTTCCTGATCTACGCATAAAACCAGAAACATGATACCTGTCCCTACCCATGGATTCAGTCATATCATGAAGCTGTAATTTTAATTCAGTCATATCTGAATAGTTGGATATTTCAGAGAAGCCTGTATCAAGTAATCCAAGTATTGCTCCTCCGCCTTGAGTGCCTTGAAATTTTTTCATAAAAGCCTGCACTTCGGCTCTGGTCTTAAGGTGCAGTGGCTTTCCTTGCTTGTGAAGCGTCTTTAAATGTTCTTGGAGTGCATAACCCTCTCTGCCAATAGAATTGGAATCAATGAATGTTTTTGTTATTGGTGTTTTGACTGAGGGACTCATGCCCCAATAAGCCATACCATCTCCAAGCCCAAGCCTAACATCACCACCCTTAAGGTCCATAAGAACAGCAGTATTTATTCCACCGGTGACACCACTTGCAAAACCCAAATTCTGTCCAAAAGACTGAATGCTTCCATGGCCAAGTGTACTCGGCAGTTTCTTCCCAAGATGGTTTGAATTTACAAACTGCTCTTTTCTTCCCATCATCTGCCTGATACGGGCAGTAGCAGGAAGTAAAACATCCATAGTCTCTTCTAATAATCCAAAGGTTCTAATAGAGTTTAAAGGGGAGTTTGTTAACATGCTGCCGGTACCCTTATAAAAGGTTTGTCCAAATTCTTTACTTTTGAATCCTATTTCTTCTATCCTTTCGGTTCCTGCAGAAGCTCCTGGTCTTAAAACGCTTCCTGTTTGAGAATGAGCTAAAGCCATAATCTCTTTGTTTGAAGTTCTTTCTGAATTGAAGGTGAGTGCACTCGCAGAATCAACTAGATGTTGTGTTATTAAATGGGGGCTCCCCCCATGCCTTGCAGCTCTGTCTAAAGCAACTGCACCTGTTCTTCCGATTGTATTCAAGTACTTCATTTGAGCATGTGATAATCGACCAGTCTTACTGCTGTCTAACTGTTCAATAACATTTTTGGCAAACCAAGACTCATATCCCATGACAGCCTGATTCATCCCAGAACCTTTAAGTCTGTTGATTCTATTCACTTCGGCAGAAGTCAGTACCTTGCCTTGACTAATATAATCTCTATCAAGTCTTGCAACATCAATATAAGCAGCGCGTCCAAGCATAGTTGTTGCTTGATCTCCGAGCCTAACAATTGGTGCTGATGCTTTGGTTGTTGTGTCTTCAAGATGTGCTAGACTTAGAGGTATTTTAAAAGATCTGCCGCTACCCCAATTCACATCCATAAATAAAGAGGTTCCCTTCGCCTCTGATCCAAACTCTTGAAGAGTTGAAAATCCAATGTTAGCTCCCCCACCAAGCGTACTTTTTATTTCATTGAATATTCCACGAGCTCTTTGAACTCTAGCAGAGTTAGGATCACCTATTGCTGCAAAGCCAGCGTTTGAACTTAAACCATCTGTTATTTTTGGTTTTAAGCCAGTCAAAGAAGCTGTAGGTGCAACAATCTGGTTCGCTACGTTTTTGAATTTATTTACGTTGTTATCAAAAGCACTTCGAACTTCTTCATTCTGCTCAAAGACTGTTTGAACAGCTCGCTTAACAGAAGCAATATCTTCATCAATCATTGTTGCTTGATTATCAATAAGGTCAAGAACCTTAGCCCTAAAGCTATCTTTGTCTGCAATATCCGTTTCTTCTATACTGGCAAGCAAACTGGTAAGAGTCGCAGTTCTTTGATCTGAAGCTTCTCTTAAAACATTCTCAAGGTTGCTATCACTCATGATAATGTTTTTGATTTTCTCCATACTTCTAGACTTGGAAGCTTCCCTTAAGGCATTGAGTCTTTGCAAATTGTCTCCAACCTGTCTCGAAACACCCCTGGTGTTTGCTCCAGACTGAAAACTCGTATTTGATTGTAGCTCGTTGTAGCCTATGGCTACGCCAACTCCAAGTGGAGCCAGGCTTACCATTGTTGATGCTAAATCTAAACCTGTAGAGAGGGGTGAGTCGCCTTCTTGCCCAATCCCTAAAAGTCTGTAAAGTATTTGATCGCTAGCCATAATTTATAGATCCAAAAGTCTGTTTATTCCAGTTATTATATCTGATTCTCGCCCATCATTATAGTACAACTGGGCATCCGTTTGCATTCCTGTGGAACGGTAAACGGAAAATTCTGAGGGATGTCTACCTTGAGTACCATGTATTTTACCTGCATGTATTAAATTATTGTACATAGCACCTCTGTTAATCGGAGGTGCTTCATAAAGAAACTGGTCCGATCCGTGAAGGTAAGGCTTTCTCTCAGCCATTCTGCTTTGCTTTTGGTAAAGATCGTAGTCATATAAGTCTCTTCCCATATGTTCGACATATTTTAATTTTATGTCGTCCATCTCTACGTCTTTGTGCCATCCAATCCAGTCTTGCCTTGGCATTGGATTCATGCTTGAAGCAGCCTGATACTTTGCGTCCAGCAAGGCTTGATCTATGCCTTGTCCTTGTCCAGTGTATAAACTTTGTATATCTCCCTTATCTATTCTTGACCAAATAGCCTGGTACATGGGAGCATAATCTTCGGGAACCATTTCCAGAATTCTTTTTCTGTCACTACCTGCTGCAAAAGAGAAGGCATCGAAGAACTTCTTCTCACTGTCAGGAAGAGCCATATACATACTCATGGCATCCCCTTGCGGGTTGATGCCATATCTTGTAGTTTGAGCTTGTCTCAAGCCATACAACCTATCGCTAGCTGTACTAGCTTCATTTGCATACTTCATCCATTTCACAAATTCTAACTTGTCGAAGTGTTCTGAAACACGATCAGCTTCTTGTCTCCATACTGGACGACCATCAAAACCCATCATATGTGCAGCGCTGTATATGGATGGTCTAAACCAATCTCTCCATGGCTTATCCCAGAAAGCATTCGGAGTACCATACATTCTTTCATACTCGTATTGCTCTATCATACTTCTGTTTTCACCAAGAAGCTTTTGTATGGGTCTAAAGCCCATAGGCATCAGGTATTCAAATGGAGCAGCTATATCTCTGATTACACCCTGACCACCTTGCCATAAGGCTTGTGTGAATCTAGAGCCTGGCAATTCAATTGCATTTTGATGGACATGATCGAAATCTCTTTTTACTGCTACTTCAGAAACATAACGATCAGTTGAATCCATCATGCTGTTTTCAGCATCACTTGTAAGCCCTTGAGCTCTCCTTTGATATAGCTTTTGTCTTACCAAACCAAATTCCCTGGAGAGTGGTGCAACATCTGCTAGAATTGAATACTTAAATATATCTGGATATGCTTCCGAATCAACACCTTGTAGCATTGGGTTCATAGATGCGTAGCCTGGTCCAGGCAATCTTGCCCAGCCCATATCTACCTTTCGGTAAGGGTCTCCCCATTTAAATCTATTTGGCATCCATGATGGCATGCGGTTTAATAATGGGTTGTATTCTTCTATTTCTGATCTTGGATTTGGAAGTAAACGACGAATAGGCTCTGACATAAAAAGAGCGCCACCTATATCCATCTCCCAAAATTTCTCAATAGCTGAATCCATTGAACCCGCGTTAGCGAATACAGGTGAGCCCCTGCCAAAACTTTCAGCACCGGTTAAACCTTTTTGAACCATGTTTTTGGCCCAACCCGTAAGACCCTCTATATCTCTAAACTTGTATTGTAGTTCCGATGCTACTGATGCAGAAGAGAAAGGCGATCCAGGTATCCCCAGGGGCAAACCTCCTAAAGCATAATTTGGTCCATGAAATTCGGGTTTGTGTGCAAACTCTATGCTACCGTCTGGACCAGGCCTCATATAGTCTGAAGTGTGCATAAGTTTTGCTGGCTTAATTAACTTTCCTACAGTTGCAGCAAGTACACCACCTATAACAGGTACATCTTGAAAAGCTGCACCTGTCATTGGATATGGCCTATCGTAATAATTTCTCCTTTCCATTTCATAAGTGAAATTCTTTAAAAAGAATTGAGTTACTGGGCTTGGAGCATCATCCCCCCAAGTTGCTTTTTCTCTAGCTCTAGACATCATCAATGCATATTGATGCGGTCTCATATATTCAGTTCCCAAGCCTTCGTAAGGCGTACCGCCACCTTCCCAGAACCTACCTCTTTTAACTTTAACTAGCTCGTTTCCTGCATATATATCTTTTAACTCAGATCCATCTTTTAGATCTGAAAAGCCAAATAAGCTACCTGTTAGAAATTGGTGAGCTGTAATTATTCCAGCTGCAATAGCACCATACCTTCCCATTTTTCTGGCATTCATGCTTTTCATTGCTTCATCGAAGTCAGCACCTTTCATGGATGCACCCATGAAAGCATGATAAGATTGGGTTGCTGCGATTTCTGCCCCTCGTGCTACCCTGGATAGAATTCCTGTTTTCCCATGATATCTTTCATTTATGCCTTCAATTTTCTGAACAAGAGACCTGTTGAGCGGGTTCTCCATGCCCTCGTAACCAGCTTTAAAATCATGAATAGCGACTTCGTGTCTTCTGAATAGTTCATCTTGAAGCCACATAAAATCGTCAGGATTGCTCTTTACCTTTGAGTAAAGAGCAGAAGCAACTTTTCTTCTTTCTATTGGTCCTAGATCAAGAGGATCTGCATTGCCTAGAACTTCAGCCAGCTCTTTATTGTTTAATTGCCAAGGTGGATTACGTCCAGCTTTTTGAATCTTCAGCTGACCACCACCAGCAGTAGCTGCCTGGACTAAAGATTCACCCCAGATTTGACCCAATCTTCTTGGGGTTGCATCTATTGTACTACTGACACCAATTCTACTCATTATTCCTGAGTCAAAAGGTGAGAGCCCTCCCTTTAAGTGTTTGGCTGGTATACCTGCTGCAGAAAGACCCATTCCCAATACTGCTGCTGCTGCTGCCATCTCTGGGCTAGAGATGCCAGGCAAGAAACCCTCTAGGGTTCTTCTGTATGCATTGATTCCTGTAAGTCCACTTATCTGGGAACCGAGTACATCGAGTTTGGTTAGGCCTGTAAAGAAGCCTTGCTTAATTCCCTGGTCAAAACCAGGCAGTAATAGCTGACCGAAAAAAGACGCAACTGCTATACTTTTTGAGTGTAGGTTTACACTTCCTCTGCCATATCTATTTGCTGCAGCATAAATTCCTGCTGAAGTACCACCGGAGATAAGTATGTTCCCTGCTGTTCCAAAGTTCCTTCTCCAGTGATCAAGTTCTTCAACAGCCATATAAGCTGCACCAATTTTTGCTGCTTTTATTCCCAACCCTGCAAACATTTTATGTGCGGGTCCAGGCTTCACATACAGGCTTAGAGGTCCAGTTTCACCAAATGCTCCCCTGAGTAAATCTCTGCCGAGAGGAGCTTGCTCAAGAGTCGCATCCATGAGGCGATTCCAGCGCTGAGCTCCGAAAGAAGGTATAGCACCAGGAATGGCAAATCTTCTTTTAACATCATCAATTGTGCTCCACGGACCAGTCATGCTGGGTACAGTGAAGTACCTTGATCTGTCTACTACGTTTCCAGCTTCATCAAGTTTAGCAAAAGCTCTATCAAGATTCGTATCGCCTGCTGTACCCATTGCTTGGTTTACAGCAACTACTGCAGCATTAGTTTTTTGCCTTGACGTTCTGCTTGCAGCTTGCTCAAGCGTATCACTTGGACCAGTGGTGTCCATAAGGGATACTGCATCAGAAAGTTTAGTCCACTTTCCCCTTGGAGCAACTTGACCTGTTTTGGGATCTGTGCCGGTCTCCCTAAAGAATAGGGAGCCCCGGCCTCTTGAATCTTTTTGTCTCTCAAACCTTAATTGATATTTTCCATCTTGAATAAGGTCAAGACCAGATTCTGCAAAAGCTTTTTCCCCTACAAGTCCCCTTAGTACAGTTCTGGTTTCTTTTGTTTTTGTAAAGCTGCTGTCTAGTTCAAAAACACCAACTTGTTTTCCCGAACCTGTAATAGACTTTTCTATATTTAAATCTTGACCTACTACTGATAATCCAGGTGACATAAATTCAGCGAATCTGAATGTGTTACCAAGGCCGAATGGGGTTATTTGTGCTACATTCCGAACAGATTTTTGAACAAGGTCCCAGGCTGTACGACCTTCAGAACCGACATCCATTCTTTGCAATCCAAGACCAACTCCAACAGCTAACGCACCGCCCCCAGCATAAGCTGCTAGCTCAGCGTAAGGGTTTGTTACTGGAGTTGCATAAGATGAACTCCAGTATATTCCATTAGGATTGTAAGGGGAGTTGGATGGCATGCTTAACCCCTGGCATCAAGTTTGCGAAGTTGCTGCCTGCTTAACTTAGCCTTTTCCTCAGCTCTGTATGTTTTTTCCGCGTCCTCTGAGTTCCAATAACCAACAGCTTTTTGAATTGCTGCATTCTCTCTTGCAAAATCAATGTTCTGATTTTGTGGCCTTTGGGAATCTTCAGCATTCTGGATCTTGCTTAAATCAAGACGCTCGTAATCTGGATTCTGTTTAGAAATGATATTTTCAGCGATAGTGAATAATCTCAAGTATTGGGTGCGACTTAAACATTCTAAATCTTCTAGCTGGTATGTAGGGAATGCTGTGATGATTGCTGATCTCATGTATTCAAATACTGTATCAGCCGGATGCAGTATCCTTGCATCATGAAGATCTTGGACTAATGTTTCCTGATCGCAATCTCCCGAGAGATACATAATTAAACTCCCCACAGACGCTGTAATGCCTGCGGGGAGTTCATCTGATAACATTGCTGAGTTGCCAAAGTAGCAACGCGAAAAAATTTGCTCGGCAAGAACATAGGAATTCAGCACTCCGCCATCGCGGAGAGAACGAAAGACCTTATACTCTTTTAGACTTAGTAATCTATAAGAGAAGGAAACGTCTAAATCGGGAAAATGTGTTCTGTATATATTCCCATTTGCTTCAATAATCTTGTCGATATCCATGTTTTCATTATAGCTGCGTAGTTAAAAGCATGGCTTGTTGGGGTGACAAGAAGTATGAATTCAAAAGAATTACCTGGTATAAGCTGTCTACAACTCCAGCTCTGGAGTTATAATAAAACTCTACGGGGAGTCTTGGCCAAATCATGCAGTGCTGTATAACCTTTTCTTTTAAGGCATCTTCAACATCTGAGTTTCCTGTTTCCTGGATCTTAGCCATCATCTCTTGAATCTTTTTCCACTGACCTCTTTTGAGGTGGGTAAAGATATAGACATCGCCTTCACCTAAAGCCATAACATGCACACCGTTATTGCCATACTTGGCTTTGTATTGTGCAATTGTTGCTTCGTCAGGTGCACCCTCTGTGTTCTTTAATAAATCTATAATCTGGCTTCTCATATCTAAACCTGGCTCTGGCTCTGGTATCTTTGGCTCTGACTGCTCATCAAGTTGCTGCTCTAAAGCATTAATTTCTTGGTCAAAATCCATAGTTTGTTCCTCTTCTGCTACGGCCTGGACACTCTTTCTTCTTTTATTAGAAAGTCTTTTTTTAGCTTTCTGCTTTACTTTAGCTGAAGTATCCGGCAATTTTTTACTTTTAGGTTTGCTAGCACCCATTTCCTCTCCATACGATTCTGTAAGTTCTTCATTCAAAGCTTCCATATTACTAAGTATCTCGTCTGCACTCGGGGTAATACCTCCCAACGCTTTCTTCTGTTCTTCAGAGAGAACGCCGCCAAGACTTATCTTACCATCACTTGTCTGATTAATACGTATCTTTTTTGTCATTTTAATCTCCTGGGATTATTTAGCTATCTATTTTTATTAAAATCCTTGCCTCCGAGCTCTCTTAGAGTTCTTGCAAAGAAGTTATACTCTTCCAATAACACATTTTCGCTTATTTGAATAGTTTGTCCATGCCCAATAATATATACACCATATAGCTCAATACCTCCAATATTTTTCCCTGGGCTTCGTGTCATACCATCAAAAATTATTTGTATTGTGCTTGTAGGGACAAGCGTGACATCTTTAATTGGTGGTTCTTGAGCAGCAGTAGCTGCTGCTGGGCTATCATCCCAGTATGTAGCTCTTTGTTGCTGCATGTAAGCTAGAATATTATCATAGCTTCCATCTTGGGAGAGTGTGCTTTGGTTTGTAGGTTGTCTACTTTGACTACCCCCTGCGGCGAGAGAAGATGCAGCGGTGCTTCTGATCCCCTCTTCCATAACATTGTACACATAGTTCGGACCCATATAATTCACCACAAAAGAGCCCTGAATAATTTTCTGTCCTGGTGCTACAGCATCGAACAGCCTTGAATTGTATCCATATACTGGAGTCTTACTATCTATTACATTGTAAGATATACCTACACAATCTAAAAGAGAATTATCATTGATGCTTATCGTTATATTCGCACCAGAATGATATGAGTAATCATAAAGCTGCTGTGATCTACTTGTCATTTTTATTCCCTGGCTTGTCGAGATGATAATTATTAGGATCTGTGGCTGGTGTCACCCAAGGGTTTGGAGACCCTTTTACACCTCTGTGTCCATCTAGTACTGTCCCTGTTGTGCCACCCATATACATATCGTCATCTGGAGCTACATCCCACACAACTCCAGTCACCCCTTTAATAGGGTTGGGAATAGAAGGGTTCGATATCCGTCCGTTTTTCAATCCGTTATTGAGTTGGAGCTTATTTTGTTCTTCAACATAATCATATGTATTGTCTCCGCCGTCCCAGATATCCTTTGCTGATTTATTCAGTCCACCTAGATTCACTTCTTTAGCCCATGCAAATTCTGCCAATACATCTTGTATGTCTGGAAAGAGTTCATACGGGTTGTTATGCTCTAGGCTCAGCTCATAAAAATCTTGAGCAATAAATTGAAAGGTTACCTCAGAAACCATATCGTTGACAGAGGTAACAACACCTTCATGCAAGAATTCAACACCTTCAAGAAGTAAGGAGCAGTTATTTACAAGTTTCTGTCCTGCAGCACCACCTTGTTCGGGTTTCCAGCCAAGGGGAACGTCCTCTTGTGCTTCTATTTCAGCTATTACAGCATTTCTTCTTTCTAAAACGCTTTTGACTCTATTGACTATTGCCTTCCCTGCATTCTTGCCATCCTTTTCATTGAATGGTTGTCCACCTATTTTGGCTTGGTATTCCGTAAGTATTTTTTTATTTTTTTCGAAACGCCCCAGGATATTAGCAGCTTTGCTGTTTTCTGGATGTATTGCACAGATTGCGATCTCCGAATTATCCAAACCGAAACCTTTGAGTTCATCATCTAAAGATTTTAACATTCTTCTTAGGTTGTTAATTATATGAGCTCTGCCTTTAAGTATTTTTGCATTCATAGCCCAGTGAGCACCAGGATATTCTGAAGCATATTCCATCATTACATTAAATGGAGCCAAATCCGTAGCAACCCTTACATGAGATCTGCCTGATCGATATTGATCATTTTTCCCCCGGCCCCGTTGCTGGTCTACATGCCACTTAAGCTTCCTAACATCTTTAAATCCAGCTATAACTTGCTGAGGGTCTAGAGCCATGAGTTCAGCCAGTGGGTGATCATCGACCACAATGAAAATCATTGTGCCTGCAATAGTCCTTTGGGATCTTGTCATCCCTTTTATATCACGAAAGCCCAAAGAACGTACAGGTGCTTTGGCATCGTTAATTGAGATAGAAACAGTTTGTATTGAAGTTAATTCTGCGTAATCAGAACCACCAAACTTTTTACGTAAGCTGCTGAATTGCTTCTTCTTTTTTTCAGCTCTGTCGATTTCGTCTTGCAAGATATCATGCTTATCTTGCAGGTGGTACGCCTCGTTTGCGTAAGTGTTGGCTAAAGCATAAGCAGAATTAGCGTTTGTGGTCTCCTTCATAAAACCTTTATGTTGAGTTTTTTGATGCGCAGCTTGCTGCTTGACATCTTCAGCCCTAGCCTCTTGTTCAAGTTGCATTAAGGCGTGATTGTCCTTAGCATTTTTCCAAGCTGTATCATATTTCTCTCCCTCTGCTTGCCAAGCAGAAGCTTGTTGTGCGGGGGTTCCAGCACCCATAACAGCTGGATCGTAAGTTTTTTGTGCAGTCTGACCAAAAGATGGGTGATCGTTTCCTACAACATCAAGTGCACCTTCAACTGGTGCAAATGCTCCGTTTACTGTATCTTTCGGAGTTTGTTCAGCTGCATTATTTGTAGGCTGGCCTGCTGGCGGTGGTGGGCCCTCAATGATACCTTCATAATTAGAAATTGCTTGTTGTGCATTAGCTTTTTGTTCGGGAGTTGGTTCAGCGTTTGAAGATTGACCATTAACTGAATGAACAAGGTTTATCGTATCATTAAAAGAGTCGCTAGTTGGCGCTATTCCAAAATCGTGGGTAACAGGATCCCCGATTGCTGCGTTCTGTGCATTTTGATATGCCCGATCTCTTGATTCAAGTGCGGCGTTCTCATAATCTTTCATAAGGCTAGCTTGGTCATGCATTTCTTCTGCACGGGCAGCTGAAGCTAAAGCAGCTTGATTATGCTTATGAGCTTGCTCAGAATGATTATTCGCATTCTGGGAATGCTTCATTGCGTCTTGGGTTGCGTTTTTTTCCTCACTTTTTACCTCGTCTATTTTCAATTCTTCTTGTTTTTCTTTCAAGCGATCTATATATTTTTGAAATTCACCCATCCTTTCCTTAATGATGGTCGCCAATCTATCTTGATCTGGATAGAAAGCATATGCTCTACAATCAGAACCAGAGAAAGAATATCTATAGTCGTTTGGATTATAACTAAATGTCATTTTCAACCCTTGAGAGAGGCGGCGGGTCAAAAGACCCGCCGCCAATCATATTGTTATATTAAGCCGGATTCATCCCTGCACCACCAACAAGTTTGGTAGCGCCTGGGCTTGCATCAGTACCCCAAGATCCCATTTTTTTCCATGGGAGAATGGTTCTACAAACGTAAGTCATTTGATTTTCAATAACGATATCGTCAATTGAGAAACCAGAACCTTCGTTGAGTATCTCACAACCGTAGATACGCATAGTAGAAGCTTGACCATACTCATTTGCTGCAACAATTGTCACATCAAATGGTAGCAACTGATCAACATACTTTGGCGTTGCAGGAGTATAGTTACTCCCAAGATCAGCTTCGGCAAAGCCTGGGGCTATGTCCTGCTGATCCGCAGCAGTTGTGTTTGCTACATTCAAATCTGCAGGACTTGAAAAGATTTCATCTTTATCCAGAACTGCAAAACTTGTAGCAAATGGTGCATGCTCAGAAATCAAATGCTGATCGAGCAGCAATGAGATCATTGTACCAGCAATACCTCGCTTGCCTCTTGAAAAAGAAAGAGGATCAACCCTACCCATGACATAGATAGGAGCTTTCTCCCGCTGGACAGCATAAGAAATAGCTTGCATCTGGCCAACGACTTCCCCGCCAAGGATACACTTAATATCGACTCCAGCAAAACTTGAATATTGTCTTGCCAGGTCTAATGATGAATAACTAGCCATGTTTCACCTCCTAGAGTGTTAGCTCTGACTCTTCAGCAGCCAGAGTTGTTTCAATTGTAATAGCTTCAATCGAGAATGGCGGAATCATCTTCAACTTAATTGTTAAGCGTCCCATGATCTTATCTTGACGGGTGTATGCCATTTGAGCAACAGCACCCTGATTGAAACCAGCTTCTTTTTCTGCCCTCAAAAAGCCATCAATAGCTGTTTGAAGTGAAGCTAAGCGAGTGCTAGAAAATTCTTTACCAATGTAAGGCTTACAAATGTTTCTAATACCCGATATCTCTCTGTTAACAGAGCGAATAGTAGATAAGCGAGCGTAGTCGCTATCTGGATGTGCAGCAGTTTTGACACTAACGAGAATATGTCCAAGACCAGTCTCTCTTCTCGTGGAGATAAAGCGTAGCTTTGCGAGAGAATTGATAAGGGGAGTTCTCATTCTGGGTGGCCGACGAATGCCGGGTAACACACCATTAATACCAATTGGTTCTTCCTTTTCAGAAGTAACGGTTAACTTTCCTGCGAGAGTTCCGCACAGAGAACCTCTGTACTCACTTCCACCATCAAATCCATTACTAAGAATAGGCCAACTAGCAGTCACCAAGAGGTGCTTGCCAATATCAACTGGCTTTCCTTTAGCATCTGTTGCTTCGTCATCATCTGAAACCCCATAAGGGAAATCAGTAGGTAGGGCAGCACCCTTTGTAAGGATATAGCCACCATAAGCATAACCTTCTGAACCACTACCTCCGGTCTTGATTTGCTTTGATCGGTATCCAGCAGCACCAGAGTGGAACTTAATACCAAGCAAGCCTTCACCGGCAGCACCAGCGTCAGGTACACTTAAATCAGTGCCTGTCACTGTGTAGTCTGGCTCCTGACCAACCCACTCAGCAACCTTCGGTCGAGAGTAAGCTTCGGGAGCACTAGTAGAGATACAACCTAGCATTGTAGACCAAGTTGTAGAAGCCTTCATACAAGCTGTTGCAAGCTGGTGTCCGAAGTGGCATTCGCGAACTTCCGCGTCTTCTCCGAGGAGAAGTCTTTTCAGAACTCCACTAGGTGTTTCTTCGCCAGTAAGCAAATCATCAAGAATTACACTAGCGTTAGCAACATCACCACCTGCAGTTGAAGTTAGCTGTTGATCTATAGCTACAAGAACGGTGGCAGGTCCGGCAGAAACATCTACATCACTGAAGATCAGCTTACCCATAACACTCGCCACTGTTAAAGCAGATGCAAACTGTGTATGAGTAGTAGCTGCATTTTCAAATCCTACCCTTACATCAATGAATCCATCAATAGCAGAAACAGTCACTGTTTCATTACCAGCGGTTACGTTAGCATCAGCTTCAGCTCTTACCCTAACAATAGAGGCGAGGTCGCCAATATCGTCATGAGGCTCGAATATTATATCTGAACCGTTATTCGTAACAGTTGTATCGTAATCACTAGCATCATTGCTGTATGGATCTTCTCTTTCAAAGAAAACCGTGTACGGTTTTCCTCTGTACTCGTACTGCCACAAAAAGCCTAAACCATCATCTTCGGTTCCAACAACAGGTAAGCCAGGCTCACCAGCGTTAAAATCAGCAAAGCTAAGCTCAGCACCTGATGCTTGGTTTAGAGTGTCGACAAATGTTCCCGCTGGAATAAGGATGTCTGCATCCTCGTAATCGAGAAATTGATATCCATTTGTTAAACAAGCATATCTTTCCATAGCACACATGTCTTCGCCATCTTCACCAGCAACACCAACAATTACAACATCAGCATCAAGTGATGCTGCAGCAGTATCATCCATGAAATCTTCTGGATCGTTTGCAGCATCTGCCCAAACGTCCAATGTTGGAGCATTGGTTGGATCAAGCGGATCTGAAGGGAAAGTCAAAGTGTTTAGATCTGTTACCATCAAATCAAAATCGCTATTCACGACATCAACAAGACCAGTATCTAACACTCTTGCTTCATCAGAATCATAGATCCATTCTTCTCTATCTTGATCAAAAATAGAAATACGAAGTTCACCTCCGTCAACTTCTAAGAACAATGAGAGCTGTGTAAGAACATCATCGTCTTGTTTTTCGGGTACGAGTTTTAACTCGCCACCGTTACCATCAGTAAGGGTGAATGACCCTTTTTTACCACCTATACGCATCACTGCAATGTTATCGGATCCCTGTTCTAAAGCTTCATGAACAGGCTTCATTAATTCTGAGTCTGACCCGAACTCATCTTCAGCATCTCCAACGCTGTTGATCTGGAAAATATTATACGAGTTACCCCCGCTTGATGTTCCCAGAACCAGGATACGAGGTTGGTCTGATGTGACTACAGTTTGAAACGCACCATCTAGGTATGTAGCCC
The DNA here is from genome assembly GCA_002721825.1 of Magnetovibrio sp. Taxonomy (GTDB): domain Bacteria; phylum Pseudomonadota; class Alphaproteobacteria; order Rhodospirillales; family Casp-alpha2; genus TMED8. Next base: position 8,514 of record PBLS01000003.1, on the reverse strand, counting down.
CAACGCCTGGAATACTTTCATAAGGCATAATTAACCTCCTTAAAAATGTGAATTAAATCAACTATTTGATATTTTACTACTTATCTCAAATAGTATTTGTTTGATTTGGGGGTGAGCTTTAACCTCAAATTCCCTAAATCTAACAAAAAAATTAACTGGTCTGTAGAATAATCTTTGGCCTCCTGTTGTGGTGTAAGTGTCAGGACCTCTGTCCTTCCAAAAAAACCTTTCAACACCTTGCACTTCAAAAACCCACGCGTGATTTATGAAAAGCTTTTCCAACCAAAGAGCTCTACTGTTAGCAATTTTATTGCTTTTACCCCAGCAAGTAAATTCGATCAAATGATCGATTGGCCTACTCTCTATTACAACTACCTTATTCGGATTTTCTGCACGTACTACATCATAAGAATAAGTACTCTTTCTATGGGGCCTTGCTGTTGCTTTCGCATTCATTCTTGCCGGTTCCCTCTTGAGTACTCTAAACGCAACCACCTCATCTCCGTATTCGGAGAAAGCATCGGGTGGATACTCTTCTACTAACTTAACTTTTTTACTATCAATTATTCCAGCTCTATCTTGAGCATTTGTTATTAAATCATCAGCAATCTCAAAAAACTTAATGAGATCCATTGGGGTGGTATTTGGCATGAATCTAGATGCATCAAATTCGTATGGATTGGTTAAAGGTACATTAACTTCATATTGAGATAGAACACTATCTCCTTCAACGATTTCTACCTTTAAAAGGTCATCTTCATTGAGTAATTCATCTTTAACTTTTTCTACTAATTGTGATTCATCTGACATTATTCATCCGCCCTTATAGCATCCTGTTCGTTACAATAGACTGCTAAATATTCTGTTCTACCACCGTCAGATCTATATCTGACTATGGTTTGAGGTTTATATATCGATTCCCTGTCGTATGGTACAACTGGGTCCCCTTCTGTATCAAGCTTCAGCTCGACAATTTTATCTTTGTAGGATATTTCTGTATCGTATCTTAAATAAAAGATTCTGTAATCAGCACGAATTGTTCCTGCGCTTAATCCTCTTATTCGATTTGCTTGCCCACCATCAGCACCGATATAGGTTGCATAACCAATCAACCATTGTTCGTCCCAAAAGTAGCCTTCACCCAGACAGTAAGGACAGGAGTTTTCTGTGTCTGGCTCATCTGTTATTTCATCTACGCAAGCACACTTTATAGGTGTGTTGTTTTCGTCTCTTCTGATTTTTCGCAAAAGCAACCGTCTTCCGTGTGCTATGGAGGACGGGCCACCAAAAACTATATCGTCAAATTCTTTTCTTAAGTCAACCTCAGAAGTCAACCCTGTGCTATCTTTAGAATCTAAGGTGTGCGCAGTGTTTCCTTTTGGGAAGAGCTTTCTTTTAAAACCCATGATACTTCTCTTTTATACAATTACTTCTTCTGCCAACCAAATTTAGGTTTACCCCCACCAGATTTGTATCTGCTGTTTTGACTTGGTTGAGCAAAATTTACATCAGATGGCTTATGCCATCTTCTTCCTGGAGTGTAATCTTTTACTGCATCTCCAATTTTTGCTGTAGTAGGAGCAAGCCCCTGACCTGGAACAATGGTACCTCCAGCATTAACAACTCTCAGCCACTCTTCTCTCTTCTCTTTCAACTCTTTTAAAGCTCCTTCACTTTCGCCATTGGTTTCTATCAATAAGTCACCAAGCATTTTCTTCTTCCCGCCAACATCGGCTGGAAGTTGAAGGGCTCTTAAAGCTGCATCGTAAACTACGAATTTAGTTCGAGCTGTTTCGAAGATGGGTCCTTTTCCACCCATTCCCTTAGACCATGCATCTGCTTCAATAGAAGCCCAATGTATCATCAGCGAGAGAGTATCGTCTGGCACTGTATCCAACCAAGAACCGCATTCAAGGCGCAGCAAATCTACAGAGCAGTAATATGGGTTGTAAGTTGTTGAGAAAGAAAGCTGTGTCTCTGATTCTAGAGAGTTTCCATTTAGATCAGAAACATCCTCAGAGAGGATGATCGCAATCACTGTATTCTCTCCAATCGTCTGAAGAACAACCTTTCCTTTTGCTTCAACTGTAAAGGTAAATCTTGCGTAAACTTCAATTCCATTAATTTCAGCGCGCCAGATATCGATCCATAGCCCTTTGTCAGCGTCCTCATCTAAGGTGTTTGAAACATCATATGTTACTTCATAAAAACCTTTCGCAATCTTAGTAATCGCTGAAAAGGGTGGTTTGTCTACGCTTGTGTCAGTAGCATTCGCAAAATCATCTTCTGCAGAAGGTGCTTCAACCTTCCAGTCGGAAACTGCATCCTGATCGTCTGGCTTATAAACAGCAACAACAATGTCGGCTATATCGTCAACATCAACTGGGTTGCCACAACTATCTGCAAAAATTGCCCTCAAAGTAACGGTTCCGCCAAATGGCACACAATCTCTTTTATAAGCCATCTTTCAACTCCTATAACTCAACAATCAGTTCATTGTTGTTAACTGTCAATTTAGCAGACAACTGCTGTATCTCGTCTCCATTGTAACGACCAGAAGCCGGATATGCATACACAGTCACTGTTTCCTCTGTAATTGTTGCTGGATCTAGGTCTGCGTTAAAACCTATTGAGATTTCTCTCTTGTGTATGGGTATGTGAGTGGACCCGTCTTCCGGGTCCATACCAAGGATTTCTAAAAAAGCGGTAGTGGTATCTATTGAAGTTTCAACACCTATAACAGATGTTGAAGCTGTTGAAGGTACTTCAATTACAGACCCCGTACCAGTTGTAAAACTTAATGTATAGGAGTCTTCAAGGTATTCCTTGCTGTACACATTGATTGTATACTCATCCCCTACAGCAAAATCAGATCCTGTAAATCTAACTTGAAGACCATCCTGAAGTCTTCTCCAGCGTCTGGAGGTTATTTTTTTGGTGGTTGCAGAAGGTTCCCCATCGGAACCGTACCAGTATTTATATTTTGCAGCACCTGCATCGCCAGCATGAGTTATCTTTATATGCACAACATCATCAGCATGCCCATCGTAGCTACCATATATATGTACATTGCCTGTGGTTTGCGATGATCCGCTAGCGTCTATGTCGTAGACCGTTCTCTTACTTATACCACTATTGGTTCCACCTTCTGAATCTCCGACAATATAAACTTTAAAAGTAGTGTTTGGTGCCAGTAGTTTTGTTGGCTTAACAAGAACCTTGTGTCTAAGGCCTGCAGCAGCTGCTGAGGCTTCGTCTAAGGCTGTTTGAGGGTCTACCTCAGTTCCAGTAGCATCAACATAAGTAAGGGTTGTATCGCACTCTACAATGCCGCTGAAGCCAGGGGATTTCAGGAAGAATGGATTGGATTCTCCATCAATCCAGGTTGCACTATCAGGCCCACTGACCGTATCGAAATCTGGTCCATATATTACTATATGAGCTTTTACAGATTTTGGATCGATACCTTGATCAAAGGTCACTGCTAAACCGCTTCCTAGCGGTACTCCGGTATCCCCATCATTGGGGAAAACTGCATCAATTACTGGTGCTGCCATCTTCTTCCTCTTCTTCCTCTTTAGCTTTAGCTTCTTTTTGATTTATAACATTCAAAATTGAAATCCACTTACCTTCATCTTCAAGAGTTGTGGTGAACGGATTCTTTGGATCATAAGTATCAGTCTCCATACCATCTCTCTTTTTATCTGAAGCTATCTTAGCAAAATATCCCATGTAAACTCCATTCAAATAAAAAAAATGGGGCGGGACAAGGGTCCCGCCCCACGGGTTTTTCAACAAAGAGCTCAGCTCTTTACATTAATCTAATCTACAGTGCTGGTGGAACCGTGTCAGGATCAACCTCAGTGATACCTGCAGTATCAACAGATTGAATAATACCGTTAAAGCGGTTCGGAGCAGTCTTAACGTTACGCAAGACACCCACGCCTTGACCTTCGTGAGCTACAGCAAAGCCATAGCGCTCTCGGATCTTAACCTTAACGACTTCGACACTTTCATCACGCCATTCAACGGTCTGAGGCTCTTCATCAACAAGATAAAAGCCAACATTACCGCTGGAAAGCAAGAAGATGTCACCAGTCTCTTCTTCTGGGTCATAAGGACACAGAGGAGAAACAAGCACATTCAGACCGAAAGGTGCGTACCCTGGAAGGGTAGGTCTAGAGGAAGCCTGGTTGGAACGACCAGCAACACCTGTAACAGTGTTACCATTATTAGCACCAGGATTCACAATCTGCTGACCAGTTGAAGGACCTTGAGCCCCCATTGCACCGTTGCTCCAAGGAGCCTTCGGACCTGGATCACCTTGGTACATGTTGTACCATGCACCACCACCATGATTGATCATCATATGTCGTAGTACTGGATCTTGAATGAAGCTGTAGTAATGAAGGGGGTGCATCAGAAGTGTATCTGCTGCAAAACCTTCCTCAGCCATATGAGCCATCCCTCTGAGAAGGTTGTCCATATCTAGAGTACCATTAGCATCCATAGCAAAATCTCTACCAGTCGTTACGCCGTAAAGCGACTGAGCTGGCAATAAGTTGTCAAACAATGTAGTTCCTAAAGTCTTCAGGAAAGCCACTGCCTTCTGCTCTTTGTGCCGAACAAGTGCATTGCCCATGAGTCGAAGATTCATTGCCATGATATCCCAAGTGGAATAACGAAGAGCTTCGTCGGTAAACGAAGCGGCAATACCACACTTCCCGACCCATGCAGTGCTTACAGCACCACCGATCTGGAAGTTAACTTCGGGGTAAGTACCATGCTCTTGAATATCTTGAGCATATACGGCACCCATTGCACCCGCAAGAATTTGAGTATTCAAACCCTTCGACTGCACTCTGTTGTACAAGCCAGTAATAATCATCGCAGGCTCAACAGGTTCTCTAATTAGAATTTCCATAGACTTCTGCAAAAGAGGGGTAATTTCAGAAGACCGAACAAGGTCAGTATTCTTTGATGAAATTGTCTCTGCAAAAGTTCGCCAGGAAACTCTCTCATCGCTATCTGGAAGTAATCCTCTATTTCTGATCATATCAGCAAGATATCTTGCTGCAGCATCATCATTGGAGGGGAGATCCAGAGAGCGACCATCTACTAATTTAAAATTCGCCATTTTGATCTCCTTATTGAACTTTGATGTTACAAATTGCAATACTAGCGGAAGTACCCTCATCACTTAGAGTGATAAGATCACTGTATCCTTTAGTTGCAGTACCTGGCATTTGCGCCGTCTTGTCGAAGGATGAACCTTCCCAAGCAGTTCTCACTCTGTCTAACAAGCCTCTTGGCTCTTTGACAACAGCAAGACATCTACCAACTACTCTTGACATGACGGTATTCCCATCAACTGCCACAGGCGCAAGATTTGCCTGAAGGTCAAAAGTAAGGTGGTCTCCCGGTTTGGGGTTACCCGCACAGTGGATAAATCTATGATCTGCAGCAGTAGACGTTGAACCGTCTTGAGCACTTGCATTAAAAACATAGAAAGTGATTGCATCAGCATCAACTGCTGCAGGAACTGCAGCGCCACCAGCTACGTAACAAAGGATCATGTTGACCTCTGTGTCGACGAAAAAATCGCCAGCTTGTCTCAACGCTTCAACAGACTTACGCTCTCGCGTAAGGCCTGCATTGGTGATAGGCGTTCTGTCAGTATTATCAGCAAGTCTACCGCCAGCAGTATTTAGAGCAAGCCCTACTACATCCGTAGTATCCGCAGTATATCGCGGGAATGTTGCTAAAGATGCTCCACTAACCAACAGGTCTTCAGTAGCTAAAGTGGGGTTAGGGAAGATGTCGCCATCGCCATTAGCCGCTGCCCAAAGCGTATTGATAGCACCAGCAGCGGAAGTAACTAACTCCGCAGCGCCACCAGTTGCATTTGGATGTGCAACATGCACAGGAACCTTGAGCTGAATATCAGTCAAGAACTGTACAAGGTGCTGCTTCTGATAATTGATACTATTCAACTCACCAGGTGCATCACCAGCCCAAGCGTAAGTATCATATGCGTTAATACCAACAGCTTCGCTGAAGCAAGCATCGAGAACTGTTACACAGTCAGCATCGCTTGCAGCACTATAATCTGCACCAGCAAAATCAGCTGCAGTAAGAGTGCTTGCGTACCCTCTAGCTAATAGTGCGTCTGCAATTGCACCACAAGTAACATTACCTACATCTCCACTCTCAACAGGTTCTCCATCAAGAATATTGATAGTACCATGAGTTACATCATCGCTGGTGTACGCAAGAGCTACAGTACCTCTCGCTGTATTTGTATCAATGGCCAACGCCTTGTACCTCATTGGAACAACACGACCATCCATATCAAAGCCCACGACTTTACCAGAAGAGATTACAAAGAAATCTTTACTGGCCTCGCCCTGCCATTCAACTGGAAGCCACGCTGCTGGCTTCCACTCCCCGGCAGGTGCGGAAACATTAGGTTGGACAACATTATTTGGCGTAATATTGTCCAGAATATCGGTCCTTGCTTTAAAGGAACCTGAAAATCTCTTAATTGCCATTATTAGTCTCCTATAAATTTCCTAGGGTGAAAGCCGCGTGGGAGGTAACGTCTTTTGGACGCCAAAAATCTTTCTGCAGCATCTGCCCCATCATTTGTTAAAATATTGCGATAGTTATCTACTATAGTCTTTTCGTATTTACCTAGCCTATCACAATCCAAGCTCTCCGTAGTGTTTGAAGACGCTACGGAAGGATTTTCTACACTTGGAACCTCCCTTGAGGTAGTTTCGCTATCTCTATTTACAATATCACTAAACCATTTTTCTAAAGACTCTTGGTCCTTACAATCTTCATCCTTTTTGAAAAAGGATAATGCTTTAACTAGCTTGTTCTCTAATTCTTCAATTCTTTGAAGAGCGACCTTATAATCTTCTCTCAAGTCTTCGTAGGCTTTTTGAAGATCATAAAGATTGCTATCTGAATTACAATCTAAATCTTTTGCTTTTCTATCAATGCATGCAAGAACTTTCTCTTTCTTATCAGATGAAAGTTTTGCTCTGTTAATGAGTCTGCGCGCTGCAGAAACATAGGCACAATCGTGTGCCGGAAAAAGTCTATCCGGTCCACAGAAAGCTGAAGAGGAGAGCTTTGCTCTCGCCTCTGAAGAAAGCTTTTCATCCACGAATGAATTTAAAGCTGCATCAAGTGTGAACCAGTCGATGTCTTGATCATCAACATAATCAACAACAACTTCTGAATCACTGTCGAAATCACCAATTACTTGTACGACTTCTTCTTGGGCTTCTTCGGTTTTGGCTTCTTCGGCTTCGGTTTCTTGTACTTTGTCTTCGCTGCTAACAGAATCATCTTGTTCTTCCTTTGTTTCGGTAGTTGGCTCTTCTCTCAAAGAACCCAATTCTTCTCTAATTGAACTTAATTGCTTAAGCAAATTGCTCAACAATTCAGAAGTATCTTCTACTGCTTCAGAGGAATCCACAGTCTCTGGAATCTCTTCATCTGAGCTGTCGCATTCCTCTACCTTAACCTGCTCGTCTTTTGTAACATCCTCACTACATTCAGCTAAATCTTCTTTACTACATTCTTCTTCTTTAATTGAGTGCTCTGTTACTGGAGCAGTGTTAACAGCATCGGAATTTTCCAACTGATCGTCAGATGAGTTTTCTCCAGAAACATGTTCTTCTGCAACTAAGCTTTCACTTGCTGCTACAACATGATCTGACATATATCTCTCCTTTATATCATATACTGAATCACTAAAATAAATAGCATCCCGATCAACTGAATCTTTTTCATTAAGACTCTTATCGGAATACTCAGGCATGTCAGCGAATTCCATTGTTATTACCTGTGATAAATCATCAGCAGGCATATTAACAACCGATCCCTCTAACACTTGGAAAGTACCTGTGACAAATACACATAACTCACCATCATATATTTTACCATGTCTGTGTTCACAAATATCTCCCTTCGCCCAATCAGACTGACAGATACTACAAACATGACGATCCGTAGTACTACCTGCTGAAAAGGTTATGTATCTTCCATCTAGGAATTTTTCTATTGCTTTTTCATCTGTGATGCGAGCTTCAACTCGCATCCTTCCCAATCCTGGCCAGTCCTTGCTAGTTAGAAGGTTATTCTTCTTCATAGCTTCGTAAATGCGCTCAGGATCATCTGCGTCAAAAGCTTTTTGGACTTCATTGAAATCCTTGATATCTTTAAAATAACCGAGTGATTCATTCGAGATATCTTGCCATTCGCCAAAAGCGAATCGACCGATAGGGTCTGATTCGCCATCATGATGTATTAGTATAGGTTTTGGATAGGGCTTCAGTAGTGTTGAAATTCCATCTTGCTGGCCCTTAGGTGTGTAGATTCTATTGTTGATTCTTCTACCAGAGTGGCTTAGATCATAAGTGATTGACAATCCTCTTTTATCTGTTGAAGTGCCAACCAGAGAATCCATAAGTTTTACCTTCTGATTCTTTGATAAAGATT
>PBLS01000002.1 GCA_002721825.1 Magnetovibrio sp. | reverse complement strand
TATAAATACGATCTTATTACACCCTTTTGCTGGCGTCCTATCCGCTTATGGTATGGGCCTAGCCGACCTCCGGTCAATTCGTGAGCGGCAACTTGATATCCCGTTGAACGACAAAGTCCAAAGGACATTAGAATTAGTCTTTGAAGAATTAACAGAAATAGCCTGCAATGACCTCCTTTGCCAAGGTCACCCAAGGGATAAAATTACCATGGTGCGCAAGGTACACATGCGTTATGCCGGCACAGATAATCCGTTATTAATTGATCCCGATGTTAACAACGATGTCATGGTGAAACATTTTGAGGAAATCCACTTCCGGCAGTATGGCTACACGGCACCAGATCGCGATTTAGTAATTGAAGCCGTTTCCGTAGAATCCATTGGTGGAAGCGAGGAGCCCATAAAACCATTTATAGGAATCAAAAAACCTTCGAATGGTGGAGTAACCAAAGCTCATGAGACGCCAATGTGTGTTGCTGGAGTTTGGCACGACGTTCCTATTATTTATCGGAATAATTTGGCAGCGGAACAACAAATCATTGGACCTGCAATCATTTCGGAGGAAACCGCCACAACAGTTATCGAACCCGGATGGCAAGCAGAACTCACAAGACAAGGAGATTGCATTCTTACCCGAATTGAACCTCGACCAAAACGCGAAGCTATTGGCACGCGTGTCGACCCTGTAATGCTTGAAGTGTTCAATAATTTATTTATGTCTATCGCAGAGCAAATGGGTGTAACGCTTGCTAACACCGCATATTCGGTGAATATAAAAGAACGCTTGGATTTTTCGTGCGCGATCTTTGCGCCAGATGGGAGTTTAGTTGCAAATGCACCCCATGTTCCTGTCCACTTAGGTTCCATGGGTGCTTCAATCAAGACCGTTATCCGTGAAAATGCCGACAGCATGAAGCCGGGGGATGCGTATGTTGTTAACGCGCCCTATAATGGCGGCACCCATCTTCCAGATGTTACTATGATTTCACCCGTATTTGGTACAGACGGAACTAAAATTCTTTTTTATGTCGCCTCACGTGGCCATCACGCCGATATAGGGGGCCGCACACCTGGTTCGGCACCCCCTGACAGCACATCCATCCATGAAGAGGGGGTGCTAATCGATAATTTCCTGATGGTCGAAAATGGCATATTACGCGAGCGCGAAACACTTGATTTGCTCAATTCAGGCCCTTACCCCTGCCGCAATCCTAAGCAAAATATTGCTGACTTAGAAGCACAGATCGCTGCTAACAGTACTGGGATTCATGAAGTAACTAAAATGATAGATCACTTTGGTCTGAGTGTGGTACAGGCTTACATGCAACACGTTCAAGATAATGCTGAAGAATCTGTGAGACGGGTCTTAGACCGATTGACTAGCGGCGCATTCGTCTATCCAATGGATAACGGCTGCCAAATTAAGGTCAAAATTGATATTAATAGGGAGGCACGCGAAGCGACAATTGATTTTACCGGTACATCGCCACAATATAAAGGCAATTACAATGCTCCTTCGGCGGTTTGCTTAGCAGCCGTTCTTTATGTATTTCGCTGCCTCGTAGGTGATGAGATCCCATTAAACGAAGGCTGTTTAAAACCGCTTAAAGTTATTATTCCACCCAAATCCATCATCTCTCCCGAGTACCCAGCCGCGGTCATTGCTGGGAATACAGAAGTTAGTCAAGGTGTGACCGACGCCCTATTTGGTGCACTTGGCGTCCTTGCATCATCTCAGGGCACAGTTAACAATTTTGTCTATGGCAACGAAAAGTACCAGAACTATGAAACTATCTGTGGTGGAACCGGAGCTGGTCCCACTCACACAGGGACTAGTGCCGTCCATAGCCACATGACTAACACAAAAATGACCGACCCAGAAGTTTTAGAATGGCGTTTTCCTGTTCGTGTCGACAGCTTTTCTATTCGTCACGACTCAGGGGGTAGAGGTAAGTTCAAGGGGGGCGATGGTATTGTAAGAGAGGTCACTTTTCTTGAAGAAATGAAAATGACCCTATTAACTAGCCATCGGCATACGGATCCTTATGGACTAAACGGTGGCGAGTCTGGCGCCATAGGTCATAATTTTATTCGCCGCCAAAACGGGGATATAGAAGAATTACCGGGCAATGCCGAAAGCGATATGAAAGCCGGAGATACTTTTATTATGGAAACACCAGGAGGAGGTGGTTACGGCACTTAAATCATTTAAGTATACTGTCAGTCTATAGCCCCGATAGAATCTAAACGCTTTTTAAGCGATGGAAGATCTAGAGACTCAAACGGAATATCTAAAAACGCTTTAATCCGAGTTTCTAATAAATTATGCACACTGGAAATAAATTGCTGGCTCTCAACTTCCGATCCAACGAAAGTTGCCGGGTCAGGAACACCCCAGTGAGCAGTTAAAGGATGGCCCGGCCACACGGGACAGACCTCAGCCGCAGCATTATCACAAACTGTAAAAACAAAATCTATCTCGAGAGCTCTTTCTTCTGCAAACTCATCCCAGACCTTAGAACGCAACCCACTGGTATCATAATTATTGCGCTCGAGAAATGTCTGTACTGCAGGGAAAACTTCGCCTTTTGGTTGACTGCCAGCACTATATCCTCTGAAGTTACCATGTCCCAAACGGTTGAGAATACACTCAGCCAGAATACTCCGTGCGGAATTCCCCGTGCATAAAAATAAAACGCGAAAAATTTTTTCATTCATTCGGACGCTCCCTTGATCTTTAATGGTACGTATATAAGGACCCTATAAAGCCGCTAGAAGTTTTTGATGGAATTCTAATACTCGCGCTTAAATATATACTTTTGCGATCTTCAAATTTCTTTACAGTGACAAATAAGGGGTTTTTTTATTTACTTACTTAACCCAGCAGCCTTAATAAATTTATTGTACGCTCCACATTCATACCATTCTATAAAAGATGTAAAGACGAATATCGCGTTTTCACTGCTTTACCCTGGGTATAGAGACTATTTTGTCCACACATGTTTGTCGAATTTTGATATTCAGCAATATAAACAAATTAAAATCTCAAAACAGCCCTCAAAGGGATAACCCTAAATGAAAATTGAATTAGAAAAACTCTCTCCTCACGATCGTTATAAACTTCTAGCGGGATTCATTGTCCCGCGTCCTATAGCTTTTGTATCTACCTGCAATTCAAAAGGTCACAACAATCTCGCACCATATAGTTCGTTCAACTATGTGGGTGAGGACCCCCCAACCATTGTCTTAGGACTCCAAAACAGAAAAGATGGTTCTCTCAAGGATACGACCCAAAACATTCGTGAAACTGGTGAATTTGTAATAAACTTTGTCGATGAATCGCTTATCGAACAACAAAATCTATGCGCTATCGATTTTCCACCAGAAATCGATGAATCAGAGATCACAGGCATTGCCCTTCAGACTAGTACCATCGTAAAGCCAAACCGCATTAAACAATCCCCCGTGGCCATGGAGTGCCGGCGTCTCGTAATGCTTGAGCTTGGACCAGAACGGATAATTTGCATTGGAGAAGTCCTTGTAATCCATGCCCGTGATGACTTAATCAATCCTGAAACTTACTACGTCAATGAAGAACTATATAAGCCCATCGGGCGTATTTACGGGAGTTTGTATGTTCGCTTAAACGATGTTTTTCAACTTCCTCGTGTTCTAACTTATGAAGACTGGAAAAAGATGGGGGATTCTCCCAAACCAAAACCTGTAAAATGGGAATAAAAGCACGGGAGTGTTTAATAAGCGGGACAATACTCCTCCTAACCCAAATAGCCAAATCTATGAACACTTATAACAACTAAAATGTAAGGGCTTGCACGAATGGTGATTGGAAAGATAGAAAGTAATACTACTTTCAATTTCTGTTGTGTTGATGAACATCGTCGCAACGCTGCGTTTAACAACTGAGTTGAGTTTCCGCCATGAAAGATAATACTTCGCGTTTCAGATTGGGTTTCGATATTGGAGGCACATTTACCGATTTCGTAATGGTTGATGTCTTGGAAGGCCAAATCCATTTACACAAATGCCTAACCACTCCAAAAGATCCATCCATCGGTGCTCTTGAAGGTATGCTTGAACTTTTGGAGCGTGTTGATGTTAAATTGAACGAGATTGGACACCTTGTACACGGCACTACTTTGGTGACCAACACCATTATCGAACGTTGCGGCAGCAGGGTCGGTTACCTTACAACAGAGGGCTTTCGCGACATACTTCAGATGGGTACGGAACAGCGGTACGATATTCATGATTTGTTTTTAAAATTCCCCGACCCCCTAGCTCCGCGTCAGTGGCGTCGCGAAATAAAGGAGCGAGTAACTTGCGACGGTGATATAATTATTCCCTTAAATTTGGATCAAGCGGCCAAAGAAATTAACCGTCTTGCAAACGATAACATTGACGCAATTGCGATATGTCTTCTACATGCCTACAAAAACCCAAAACATGAAATTGCACTTCGTGAATTTATAACTCAAGAATACCCCAACATAGCGGTATCCATTTCAAGCGAAGTGCACCCGGAACTTAAAGAATATCAGCGTGCTTCAACAACAACCGCAAACGCCTATGTCCAGCCTCTGATGAGTGACTACGTATATAAGCTACAGAAAGTGGTTAGCGAGCGCGGATTTGCCGGTCGCTTTCATTTAATGCAATCATCAGGAGGCCTGACATCGCCAGAAACATCAATTCGCTTTCCCGTTCGATTTTTGGAATCTGGGCCTGCTGGCGGAGCAGAAGCGACAGCTTTTGTTGGAGCCAGCGTTGGGCATAAAGATATCATTTCATTCGATATGGGGGGCACGACCGCCAAAGCCTGTTCAATCCAAAACGGTAGACCCGACATCGCCTCAATGCTAGAAGCTGGCCGCGTTCACCGGTTTAAGCGTGGGAGCGGAATTCCGATTCATGCACCCGTAATTGATATGATAGAGATTGGCGCTGGTGGGGGATCTATCGCACATGTCGATAATCTCGGCCTTTTGAAAATTGGGCCGAAAAGTGCAGGAGCGGCCCCAGGGCCTGCTTGCTACGCGCAAGGTGGCGTTGACCCAACAGTGACGGATGCCAATCTTTTGCTAGGTTATCTAGATCCTGACTACTTTTTAGGTGGCCGAATGTCGCTAAACATAGATGCCGCAAAACAAGCAATGGATAAGGTCGCAATTCCTCTAAATCTTGACACACTGCAATCTGCCGCCGGAGTTATCGATTTAGTAGCGGAGAACATGGCTGGCGCCGCTCGCGTTCATATTGTCGAAAAAGGTTGCGACCCAAGGCGGTACGCCATGGTCGCCATGGGTGGAGCCGGTCCACTGCATGCATCCCATGTGGCGCGTAAGTTGGGAGTATCTGAGGTTGTTATACCACCCGCCTCCGGCGCCGCTTCGGCACTCGGGTTTCTGGCTGCATCAATTGGCTACGAGACATCGCGTTCCATGCCAATAGCGCTCAGCACGGCGGATTTTGGAATCATAAATGATTTGTTGGATAATTTGGAAAAGGATTGCCGAAAGCAATTGGTTGAGGCAGGAGGCGGAAGCTCAAATGTAATCGTTGAACGGCTTGCTGAGATGCGACTTCGAGGACAAATGCATGAAATTACGATTGTCTTGCCTGAGGGACGTATCACAGCTGATAGCATTATAGAATTAACACAGCGATTTAGTGAAGAGTACACAAGATTATTTACTCACCTGTATGAAGACGCCCAAATAGAAATTATAAACTGGCGTGTACGGTGCACTGGACCAGAACCCGAACTGTCAACTCGGCTTGGAAAAACAAATATTGAAAACCCCCCACTAAAAGGACATCGGTCAATTTACAGCCATGAAAAACACGGACTGGTTAAAGCGCCCGTTTACGATCGCTATTCCTTAACATCCGGAACAGAAATAGCTGGTCCGGCCATAATAGAAGAAAGAGAGTCTACAACCATATTGATGGGAGGAGATCAGGCTGTTGTAGATAACGAATTGAACCTGCGCCTGACCATTAACCTAGAGCGGTCGGGAGACGTAGTTGTTGCATCGGATACCGCCTTTGATGAAGCCATACGACGTATCGAAAGTGATCCAATTGGACTTGAGATAATGTGGAGTCGCCTAATTAACATCGCGGAAGAAAGCTGGCACACCGTAATTCGCACAGCGTTTTCCCTTATTATAGGAGAAGCACAAGACTTTGCTTGTGAGATCCTCGATGCCAAAGGAAAACAAATCGTTCATTCTCCGCGCGCTATGCCTGTTTTCAATTTGACACTGCCCATAGCCGTCAACGCCATGATAGAGCACCATCCAATTCAAACATTAAAAGAAGGTGATGTTCTAATTACAAATGACCCTTGGCTTTGTGCCGGCCACCTATTCGATATTGCCGTTGCAGTACCTGTATTTCGTGAGGGACGCATCGTCGCCTTTGTAGGTATTGTCGGCCATGTCTCAGACGTTGGTGGAATCAAAGACGAATTGAACGCTCGTGAAATTTACGATGAAGGACTCCAGATCCCGCCTATGAAACTCTTTAGAGCCGGTGAGCCAAACGAGGATCTTTTCACCATTATAAAGGAAAACGTCCGCCAATCGGACCAGGTACTAGGGGATATCCATGCTCTGGTTGCTGCCGGCGTCACGGGAGCTGAACGCATAAAGGAATTTATGGACGATTATGGCATGCACGACTTGGAAGCACTGGCCCACGTGGTTCAAGACCGCGCCGAAATTGCAATGCGAAAGGCTGTGGCGGAGCTACCCGACGGTACCTACAAAAACGTGTTGAACTCTGATGGCATCGATGAAGTAATGACATTTCCGATCCAAATTACAGTAAAAAGTGACCAAATTTCCGTAAATTTTGAAGGTGCTCCAGACCAGACTGAACGGGGCGGTAGCAACTGTACCCTTAGCTATACAAAAGCACATGCTACCTATCCCTTAAAATGTATTTTTACTCCTGACGTTCCCGGAAATGCGGGGTGTTACCGGCCAATGGAGATCAACGCACCTGAAAAATCTATACTTAATTGTGAACGGCCAAAGGCCGTAAATACACGCGTAAGAACGGGCTGGTACGTCGCACCTAATATTTTTGCCGCGCTCTCCAAAGCGGCTCCAGACAGGGTGCAAGCCTTTACTGGGCTACCCTCCAGTGCGCTTTTTTATGGTATAGACAGCCGCGGAGAGGTCTATAGTGATCATTTATTCCAAGGTGGTGGGCAAGGCGCATCTTCACATGGAGACGGAATTTCTGGTCTGTTGTACCCAACTAGCGCGGCTAATACCTCTGTCGAACTTTTTGAGACCCGGGTACCAGCACTAGTGCTCAAAAAAGCCTACGTTCCTAACACGGGGGGGCCTGGCAATAAACGTGGCGGATTATCACAGCAACTGTCTGTCCGCAAACTTCACAACGATAATTTAGCATGCCAAGTTAACTTGCACCCAAATGGAGTAAAAACCGCTTTAGACGGGTTGTTCGGTGGCAAGGCAGGTGGGCGTGCAAAAGCGTGGATCGAAAGAGGAAATGGCGAAATAGAAGACTTGGGGGTGGGCGGATCCGTTCAACTTACAGACGCTAATCATCAAGCAAATCTTCTATTACCAGGTGGTTCAGGATTCGGTGACCCCTGGACTCGTGATTATGATGCTATTCAACGTGACTTAGATGAGGAGATGGTATCACCTAAAGCTGCATGCCGAGACTATGGTTGTGTTTTGGATAAAGACAACGTTATAGACCGCGATGCCAGTGACGACTTAAGGGCAAATGCAACTGCATCCTCTAACTAACTGAAAAGCAATACTCTTCGTACCAAACTTTGGTTCTACCTTCCCTTTTTGGTATGTTTTCCTTAACATAGAATAAATTGGCGTGGTTTTTTATAAAGGGGGGAGATGAATATGGGGCGATGTGCCGCCCGAGAAAAAGCACGGTCGGAGACTTCGCTCCTTAAGGCGCCGCATCGCGTTGCCTTTGTCACGCTCGGCCAAAGCCCAAGAACAGACCTCGTTCCGCAGATTATAAATTCTATTGAAGTGCCTATCAAAACTATTGAATACGGCCTGCTAGACAATCTAGACCACGACTATATCGCCTCCATTACCCCTGAACCCGGAAAACCTGCTTTTTTAACTCATTTGCGTGATGGTAGCCAAGTTGAACTCGCAACCGCCTGGGCTTATCGACGCTTTCGCAAAATTTATGAAGAAATACGGCATCATGGCGCCGATTTGGTAGTCTTGATGTCGACTACCTGTGGCCATGATTTTCGCCCTGGTGGCGCAACAATTATAAGCGACAATGTTGTGGATCGGCTTATAAACCTTATGGCCGGAGCTGATTTAACACTAGGCGTCGTCGTGCCAACTCAAGGACTACTGATTGGACTAGACGTTCTCGGTGGGCCATGGCCGGCCCGCGTGATCGTCCGGGCTGCTAGGCATGGAGACCTGAAGGCACTTGCACTTGCAATCGACGAGATGTCTACATGCGATGTCATCGTTCTACATTCTATGGGATATTCAGATAAGGACCGTACTTTTGTTCAACGGCGTTCCGGAAAACCCACAATCATCAATCGACGCATTATTGCCAATGCCATTAGAGATGCTCTCGAACAGCTCGACGACCCTGCGAATAAAGAGGGGGAAACAGCTCTCCTTACTCGTCTGCGCAGTCTATCCAACCGGGAACGCGAGATGATGTTTTACGTTGCAGATGGCCTTTCCAATAAACAGATTGCTCGTGATCTTGATATTAGCTTTCGAACGGTGGAAATCCACCGAGCGCGAATGATGGAAAAAATGGGCTTCCATTCAATCACCGATCTCGTTCGCGTCGTTGATATGGTGTCTGATCTCTGAGAATATAGCCATGTCTACGTACTGACGCGTATTCCTTGACAAGCAACAGTCGCATAGCATTCTATATTAGGTGTGGCTTTGAAGACTTAAATCGAGCAACGTTGCCACATGTAACACCGTTTATCTATTTATCTAAAGGGAGGGGCTAAATATGAGTATTTTCGGAAAAATTTTCATACGCGCTGGGATGGCAATCGCTCTGCTAAGTGTCGCCGCCCTAGAAGCAGATGCTTTTGAGCGGCGCGGCAAAGACAAGATACTTGTAATTGCCAATCGCCAAAAAGTGCCAACCATGGATCCGAGCATTAAATACGACGCATCGACCCGAACCATACAAAACGGGGTCTATGATGCTCTCGCAAAATATGTTGGCAGTCCACCAAGGGTCGTACCTTGGCTCGCAAAAAAATGGGATATAAGTGCTGATAATAAAACCTACACTTTCCATCTCGTGAAAAATGCTAAATTTCATAACGGGGACCCTGTTACCGCTGAAGCCATCCGTTGGTCTTACGCCCGCACATTGAAGCTCGGCAAAGGCCCCGCGTGGATGTTAAACGCATTCTTAAAAGCCGAAAACATTAAGGTCGTTGACGATCACACGGTTTCAATGACGTTGGATCGCGCATATGGGCCATTCATTTCCTTTGTACCTTGGTGGTACATCATGAATCCTAAAACGGTCATGGCTAACGAGGTTGATGGCGATATGGGCCAAAAATGGATGATTGAAAACGAAGCCGGCAGCGGCCCCTACAAGTTAAAGCGCAATCAACCAGGAACCCTTCTTGAATTGGAACGTGTGCAGGATTACTGGAAAGGACACAAAGGTAAGTTAGGCGGTATTCTCTATCGAATCATTCGTGAATCTTCAGCTCAACGTGCCGCCCTTGTAAAGGGAGAAGCCGACATCGTGACGGGGTTAACCCCAGATGAGTTTGAACAAGTCTCGAAGATGAAGGGCATGGTAACATCAACACAACCTGCACTTACAGCCTTTGGCCTCAAATATAATTGCAAGGCGGAGTACACGTCGGACATCAATGTGCGTAAGGCTATCGCCTATGCCTATGACTACGACGCCTTTGTTAAGATCTTCAATGGTCGTGCAACACTCCAAACGAGCCCATTCGCAGACGATATAAAAGGTAAAATCAACGTCCCTGGCATGCCAAGAAAAGACATGGCCAAAGCTAAGGCTTTCTTAGCTAAGTCCAAATGGCCTAACGGTGGGTTTGAAATCGAGTATGTCTATGTTCAGGGCTTCGAGGTCGAGCGTCAAATGGGTTTAGTTCTTATTGATGCGTTACGTCCGTTGAACATCACCGTTAAAATGGTGCCTTTAACTTGGTCCAACATGGTAGCGCGCGGTTCGAAAGTGGAGACTTCGCCACAGTTGATGGCGATTTTTGCCACCCCTGTCTCAACGGACCCAGATGCTGTCGCCATTCAATATCATCCGAGTTCATTCGGCCGTTACTATGGCACCCATTATTACGACAACAAAGAGGTCCATGCGCTAATCGAAAAGGCCCGTTTCCTCTCTACCTGGGAGGAGCGTAGGCCACTTTATGAAGAAATTCAAAAAAGGCTTGTGGCAGATCAGCCAGAGATCTTTGGTATGATGCGGAAGCGCATGATTGTATATCGTGATTGGGTCAAAGGGTTTGAATATACTCCCGTACGAATGACCTCAGAGCTTGATCTCTACCCGCTCTATATTGGCAAGTAAGCCAAAACAGACCACAATTGGACGGGTTGGTACTTATGTGCCAACCCGTCACCTTTTTTAAGGAGTAGATTGATGCTCTGGTTTGTAGCAAAGCGCTGTATTTTAATGGTCGCGATGCTACTTGGTCTGCTCGTCATTACGTTTTCAATTTCTCACATTGCCCCGGGTGATCCAGCTGCTTTGGCGGCCGGCCCTGATGCTTCAAAAGAGATGATCGAACTAATTCGCAAAGAGTATGGTCTCGATAAGTCCTTACCCGAACAATTCTATATCTACCTAAAAGCGCTACTTTCCGGGAATTGGGGCAAATCCATACATACAACCCACGAGGTTTGGGACGACCTCGTCGAATATTTCCCCGCCACTGTTGAGCTAGTCATATTTTCCATCTTTATAACTGTAATTTTCGGTGTGCCGCTGGGTGTATTGTCGGCTGTCAAACAGAATACTAGGCTTGATCACGCCATTAGAACCATCACCGTTGCCGGTGTAGCCATGCCAATGTTTTGGCTGGGCCTTATGGGGCAATTGTTTTTTGCACTAAAATTGGGTTGGTTCCCNCTNGGCGGGCGCATCGANATGATGACTGATCCNCCTAATGCGATTACNCACTTTATTTTGATAGANTCACTNATTGNGGGAGAATTTGGTACCTTTTTTGAAGCGATGCATCATATTNTTTTACCCGCTTTCGCNCTTAGTTTTCCNGCGCTNGCCTCCATCATCCGAGTCAACCGTGCNGAGATGCTCGAAACATTAAANCAGGATTACATCGTAAATGCCCGNGCCCAAGGTTTATCGACCTATANGATTGTCGTCCATTACGCACTTAAGAATGCAATGCTGCCGACCATGGCAATGATTGGCCTCCGATTTGGTTGGATGCTNGGTGGCACAGTNTTAGTTGAAACTGTATTTGATTGGCCAGGAATTGGCCTTTATGCAGTCGGTGCCGCAATTGATTCAGATTTTGAGCCAATCATGGGTGCAACCATTGTGCTCGGTTTCTTTTTTATGCTGGCAAATCTGATAATTGACCTAACCTATGCTGTGCTGGACCCCCGCGTTCGAGAACAAATTTAGATGTTATGAGATGAATAACGTGTCTACAAAAATCACGCACTTAACTTGGCGCCAACGCCACCATAGCACTATACGCGCAGTCCGCCTCTATGCACGAACATTTGCGCGCAACGGCTCCGCAATGTTTGGCCTGTTCCTGGTCATGCTAATTGTCATCACCGCTATCATTGCGCCATGGATCGTCCCCTACCCTGAGGATGCGATCGGTGCGGTCCATATGGACCTAAAGCTCATGCCGCCGAGTTGGGACCACTGGTTCGGCACTGACGAAGTTGGAAATGACGTTTTCACCCGGGTTATCATGGGAACCCGTATTACCCTGCAAATTGCCTGCACGGTAACTGGCGTCGCTATTCTTATCGGTGTACCTCTGGGCATGATTGCCGTGTATACTGGCGGCTATACCCAAGAAGTAATCATGCGCATTACCGATATTTTCCTTGGCGTTCCAGGTTTAATATTAGCGATAGCAATTGTTGGGGCTTTGGGGCCTGGAATTATTAATGCCATGCTTGCGCTTTCACTAGTATGGTGGCCTGGCTATGTGCGTCTTGTGCAAGCCAAAACACTTTCCATTAAAAACGATATTTACGTACAGGCTGCACAATCCATGGGCGCAAAGCGCCTACGTATCGTTTTTATCCACATCTTACCTAATTGTTCATCACCGATTATTGTCAAAGCATCCATGGACATGGGGATGTCCATTTTAGGAGCAGCAAGCCTTGGTTTCTTGGGGTTGGGGGCACAGCCTCCAGAACCCGAATGGGGATCTATGATTAGCATCGCGCGAAACTATCTACCTGACTGGTGGTGGTATTCTTTTTTCCCCGGCCTGGCTATTTTCCTAACCGTCATGGGCTTCAATTTGTTAGGTGACGGCCTCCGCGACATTCTAGATCCGCGGCATCGTGAATGACTAATCAGCCGCTCCTTTCCATTCGCGATTTTTCGTTGGACTTTGATACCTTCGATGGTGTTTATCACGCCATTGACGATGTTAACATAGACCTTCACGCTGGCGAGGCCCTCGGTATTGTGGGAGAAACGGGCTGTGGGAAATCAGTAACGGCAAAATCGATTCTACAATTGTTACCTTCGCCGCCTGCGCGTGTAACATCGGGCGAAATTTGGCTCGATGGTGAAAACTTTCTCACCTTGGATGCTAAAAGTATCCAAAAAAAACGCGGTATCGATGTTTCCATGATCTTCCAAGACCCGATGACCTACCTCAATCCGGTATTCACTATTGGTCAGCAATTGGTTGACGTGATCCTGGCACATCAGCGCTTAAAGCCAACAGCGGATCGCATAAACAAAGCCGCTGCGAAAACCCGTGCTATAGAATTATTGGAGCGTGTGCGATTACCAAACCCAGAGCGTCAATTCGACAGCTATCCTCATGAACTCTCTGGCGGCATGCGACAACGCATATTAATTGCCCAAGCCCTATCCGGCCGTCCAAAAATTTTGATTGCCGATGAACCGACTACGGCTCTTGATGTTACAATTCAGGCACAAATTCTTGAGCTCATCAAAGATTTAATCGACGAGCTGGGTTTGTCGGTCATCCTTATCACTCATGATCTCGGCGTCGTCGCATCTATCTGTACACGAGTTATCATTATGTATGCCGGTCAAGTCATTGAAGATGCATCGGTAAATGAAATCTTTGGCAATCCAAGGCATCCTTACACAAAGGGGCTTCTTGCTGCCGTTCCACATCCAACCCAGCATGCAAGTACCCTCACTGGCATTCCAGGCAGTTTACCGAACCTTCTAAATCCACCTAGCGGATGCCGGTTTAGGGAACGCTGCCCACTGGTTCAGGAAAAGTGCTCCGAAAGACCAGGTTGGACAACGCTCTCTGATCATCATGGCATTGCTTGCTGGGAGTTTTCGGAGGAGAAGCATGCTTGATATTAACGATCTTAAGGTACACTTCGATACGTCCAAGCCGCTTAAAAGAAAAACCATCGTAAAAGCCGTCAACGGCATTAATTTAAGTCTTGCAAAAGGCGATGCGCTTGGACTAGTTGGAGAATCGGGCTCCGGTAAATCAACAATTGGTAAAGCTATTTTACACTTGGTACCAATCACCAGTGGATCAATTAAAATCGACGGCTTTGAGACCAACCCGTTAAACCGAAAAACTGAGAGGGAATTGCGTCGCAGGGCACAAATGATTTTCCAAGACCCTCACTCGGCGCTAAACCCCCGACTTCCTATTCTTCGTAGCGTCGCCGAACCTCTGGTGTTGCATGCGGACTTGCGTGGATCAGAATTACGGGCAAAGGTTGCCGAGCTTCTAGAGACCGTTGGGCTTCCAAGCCAGTTTTTATACCGTTATCCGCATGAACTTTCTGGTGGCCAAAAGCAGCGGGTTTGCATAGCGCGGGCAATTGCGTTGAACCCGGAGTTGCTGATCCTTGATGAACCCACATCTGCCCTGGACGTCTCTGTACAGGCACAGATATTAGAATTTTTGAAAGAGCTCCAAACCAAATTTTCCTTGAGTTTTCTTTTCATTTCACACGACTTATCCGTCATTCGACACCTTTGTAACAGAGTAGCAGTGATGTATTTGGGCGAGATTGTCGAAGAGGGGCTAACAACGGATATTTTTCACTCTCCTAAACATCCGTATACCCAAGCCTTGCTAAACGCTGTCCCCTTTCCCCAAGCCAAACAACCCCACCGCGAAGCACCATTAACCGGGGACATACCCAGTCCTGTGGACCTGCCAACAGGATGCAACTTCTATACCCGTTGCCCAAAAATGATGAAAGGCACATGCGAAACTACATCACCAATATTATCTGAGCTGTCCGAGAGCCAAAAGGTCGCTTGTCACCTCCATTCGTAGTTACTGTGATCTTGGTCCAAAAAAATTTCGCCCTTATACTACCGCGCCGAGTAGAAGAGGTCCGGGAGATGGTATGATTATTTGTATCAACCACTGCAATTAGGCCCCCCCTTTTAATACACCTGGCATCAATAACGCATAAAATGTAGTAAAACAGCCTGAAAGGTATAGACCAATGTCACAAAAAATTCTCTACATTTCGCCGACTGGCGGCAGCCGCTATGGAGAACCGATGGCAGACATTATCGAACAAGCACGACGACCAGACACCACGGTTACCTTTGTGGGCTTGCCACCAGATCGACCCAATCATCTAGAATACCACGCCTACGAGGCAATGATTTTACCAGATCTTGTGCGCATCGTCCGGGCAAAACACCGAGACTATGATGCTATTATCACTGGTGGATACTACGATGTGGCGCTGAGAGAATTAAGAGAAATTTCCGGTAAAACACCAGTGATTGGACCATGCCAAGCGACAACCGCCATCGCGAGCGTGTTAGCAAATAGTTTTTCAATTTTGGTGGGTCAACAAAAGTGGATCCCACGCATGAGCGCTAACGTTCGAAGTTATGGGCATGGAGAACGAATGGCATCAATGCGTGCGGTTAATCTCAGCGTACATGATTTTCAAAAGGATCCGACCGCGGCTGAACGTTTATTAGACCTTGGCCAAGACTGCATTGAGCGGGACGGCGCGGAAGCCTTGATCCTGGGGTGTACCGCCGAATATGGGTTTGCCTCAAAAATGCAAAATACCCTTAAAGTACCAGTGTTAGAGGCTATACCTGCGGCTATAAAGTATGCCGAATTGATGGCCGATACTGCGAAGACATTTGGATGGTATCCGAGTCGGAAGCATGGGAGCGCAGCCCCACCAGAAGAAGAAATTGCCGCTTGGAATTTATTTGAAGGTGAGCCCCCAATCGGTCGAGAAATTCAGATTGGCGAGGATAGTTGAGTTATCAAAAAAAGATAAAGGGGTGGAATAACAACAGTTAAATTTTTAGAAGTTTGGTATCCAAAAATGGCTGTTTTATTTGCTAGGTTTTCAAATTTCGAGGTTCATCTACAAAAGTTTTATGATTTCTCATAAATAAACCTAAGTAAAACTCTATTAGTCTAGTGTTTTAACGGGCTAAAACAAATCTTGAAAAGAACACAACTTTATACCACAGGACTAGGAATAACGCGCTATTGGTGACCCTAACGAATCAAAATCGGGTATTATGCCAAGTCCAGGTAACCGACTAGTTTTCATTTTTCCATCTTCTCGTACAGGAGCGCCGGTGGCAGTTTGCACGTCAACGTAACTGTTGAAATCTGTAGCAGAGAAGCGAAACCGTTCTGGAGTCGATTGTGCTAAGTGCGCGATAGCAGCTGTGATAATATCTCCACCCCAACTATCCTCAATTGTCATTGACACCCCAAGGGAGACACATGTGTCTCGAATTTGCCGTGCCTTGGTTAGTCCCCCAACCTTGGATATTTTTAAATTAATCAAATCCATAGCCCCATCCTGGTAAGCTCGGAGGAGCGCTTGAAGACTATCAATATTTTCATCTAATATAAAGGGTCTCGTTGTCCGGCGACGAATAGTCAACGACTCCTCATAACTTTTACATGGCTGTTCAATATAGACATCCAGCATTGCGATACCATCAACAACCTTGGCCGCTTCATGCATCAACCACCCAGTATTGGCGTCAGCGACTAAAACCTCCCCTCTATCAAGGATTTTCCGGGTTGCATGGATGCGAACAATATCCTCGTCTGGGTCACCACCAACCTTTAATTGAAACTTAGTATATCCTTGATTTCGGTATTCAGTTATTCTCTTAGCCATAGCACTGGGAGACTGCTGGCTGATCGCACGATAAAGTTCTATCGAGTCTCCATATCTCCCTCCTAGTAATTCGCATACGGGAAAATCTGTTTTTTTTCCCAAAAGATCCCAACACGCCATATCAATTCCAGACTTAACATAGGGATGACCCAAAAGCGCATTATCCATAATAAGATTAATCTTTCCCACTTCACTTGCTTCAGCATTAATTAAATGTGGGGCTAATTCAGCAATGCCAGCGCGAACACCCGGCCCATAGGCGGGTAGATAGAATGGCCCTAAAGGGCAGACCTCTCCATATCCCGTTAGGCCTTCATCCGTTTCAATTCCAACGACAGTACAATCAAAAATTTCTACAAATTTACCATCCGCCCACGAATAGCGT
>PBLS01000001.1 GCA_002721825.1 Magnetovibrio sp. | reverse complement strand
GGCCGTATTTATTTTTTTTGTTACAGCCTTAGTTTACGTCATGCAGGTACGGATCAATCCCCAGATAGAAAGTTATATTGATGCGCTCTATTTTACGGTGACAACACTTACTACAACCGGGTTTGGTGATATCACCCTAGAAGGATCCTCTGGTCGACTTCTAGCGGTCACCATTATGGTATTTGGTGTTGTCTTGTTTTTGCGCTTGGTACAGACAATATTCCGTCCGCAAAAGGTGCATCAAGCTTGTGAGCAGTGTGGCCTGAAGCGGCATGATCCAGACGCTGTGCACTGTAAGCACTGTGGGGTAATTATTAATATTGAAACGGAAGGTGATTGGCATTAACCGACGCGTATGAAATCGGAGCTAGGTTGTTGGAGCGTGTAAAGTGTATGTATTAGATGGGGATTCAACATACCCTATAACTTTTGGTTGTACGGGGTGCGTTTCTAACATCAGTTTTAAGCCACAGCCTGCGTTTTGCCAAAAAGCCGGTTCGGCATATTAAATACTATGCCACGCTTTAAATTGATAATCGCATATGATGGCAAACCATTTGTTGGTTGGCAGCGCCAGGATAATGGGCTTGGCGTACAAGAGGTTATAGAAGGGGCAATTGAAGCGTTCTCAGGCGAAAAGGTCGCCTGTTATTGTGCTGGGCGTACGGACGCAGGTGTTCATGCATATGGCCAGGTTGCTCATTTTGATCTACCCGGCGATTGGAAGCACAGCAGAGTGCGAGATGCGCTCAACGCTAAAATTCGTCCTCAACCTATTAGCATCATTGCAGTCGAAGTTGTAGATGAAAATTTTCATGCGCGTTTCTCTGCGACAGAACGACATTATGAATATCACATTCTTAACCGTCGCTCGCCGCCAGCTCTAGAATTGGGCCGTGTTTGGTGGGTACCGTCAACTCTTGACACATCGTCCATGAGGGATGCGGCTAAGATGTTACAAGGTAAACATGATTTTTCTAGTTTTCGAGCGGCTGGCTGCCAAGCGCAGTCGCCTATTAAAACGTTGGATGAATTAACGGTAAAAAAAGTTGGCGATTGTCTTATTATTACCGCTCGTGCACGTTCATTTTTATACCATCAGGTACGTAATATAGTTGGTACGCTTTCTTTGGTTGGCCTTGGGAAATGGACACAAGAGAACGTAATAGACGCACTAGAAGCTTGTGATCGTACTAGAGCAGGTCCTACCGCGCCACCTGAAGGATTGTTTTTGGTTGGCGCTAGATATTGAGAATTAGAACGCCGGTCTAGATATTAGCGATAGGTGAGCTATCAATATTTTTTAAGTGCTCAAAAGCCAAGATATAGTTGTGATTTTTATACGAATCTGTTTGTTGCTGTATCAATCAGTACGCCGAGAGCGAACTCTAGAATGACGATACCGAAAGCCGTAAATCGCGATACACTTAAAACGGAATGGACTATAAAAAAAGTGTAGGCGACAACCCAAATAATTGCTGTAAGTGCTAAGAAATTCGCTGTGCTCGGACTTAAGACTCCAGCGTGACCTAAGATAGCGATAGGTAGATAAATACCATTTTGAATTACGCTACACCAATTATTGGCAATGATGAATGGAATATAGTTTTTGGCACAATCGAGTTGCTGCGTGACCCCCGCCATTACTAGTGGAAATAAAACCCAGGCTATAATATATGCTAGGCTCTCAATAGCTATATGGTGTGCTTGTATAGCGCCATTTAACGGAGCGTTCTTGATCAGGAGAAGGAACAAGAAAAAAGGGCCAATTATTCCTGCAGCCCAGAAGGAACGCCAGAACGCTTGAAGCGTTGGCTCAAAATATTGAATGCCGCTACGGTTGAATCGTGCTAGGTAAATGGCACCAGTAAGCGCTGCATAAGCGTGATCAATACGACCACTCATGGGGCATCGAAATAACGGATGAGCGTTTCTTCATAAATATCAGTTAATGCTAAAATATCCGCAACCCGTGCATTTTCATCGATCTTATGTGCAGTCTCGTTTATTAAGCCGAACTCAATTACTGGGCAGTATTTTTGGATAAAACGTGCATCAGATGTGCCTCCAGTGGTGCTAAGTTTAGGGTGAACCCCCGTGACATGGGCAACGGCTTCTGAGACAATAGTGCTTAAGCGTCCGGGCGGAGTAAGAAAGGACTCCCCTGATATAGAAATATCAATATGGCTTCTATCTCCTGCAAGTTTCTTGCAAAGCATCTCAAGAAACGTACTTAATTCTGCACCAGTATGTTCATCGTTGAAACGAATATTTAATCGTGCTTCTGCGTGCCCTGGAATTAGGTTAGTCGTTGGGTTTCCAACATCGACAGAGGTTATTTCTAAATTTGTTGGGGGGAAATTCTCATTTCCTGTATCGAATATGTGATCCCCCGCAGCTTTTAAAAAAGTGAGAAGCCTAGGCACCGGATTGTCTGCGATATCTGGATACGCAACATGGCCCTGCGAACCTGTAACTTTGACTATGGCGTTAAGACTACCACGTCGGCCGATCTTAATCATTTCTCCAAGATTTTTCGGATTTGTTGGTTCGCCAACCAGACAGGCATCGATTGATTCGCCTTTTTCCTGCATCCATTTTAACACTTTTATGGTGCCATTAATAGCTGGCCCCTCTTCATCCCCGGTTATGAGGAGGCTTAACGAGCCAGGTAGTTTTTGAATTCCTCGCATTTTGACAAATCTGCAAGCCGCGATGGTAAAAGCAGCGATGGCACATTTCATATCGGCAGCGCCGCGGCCATATAAGACGCCGTCACGTATCTCTGGTGTGAACGGGTCGCTAGCCCATTCAGTAATATCACCTGGAGGGACGACATCAGTGTGTCCAGCAAAACAAAAATTGGGTGCGCATTTACCAATTCGTGCATAAAGGTTATCGACTGTTGGCGTGCCTTCCTCGTAAAAGGGTAGCCGCTGGCAAGCAAAACCGTTAACGTTTAGGAAGTCTTCTAAAACGCCAAGCGCACCAAAATCTTCTGGCGTTATGCTCGGTCGGCGAATCAAAGCTTGTGATAATTCAAGGGCATTAAGATTCATGCAGTTTTTCAGTTTTAATCGCGCAGGAGATCATTTATCGAGGTCTTAGACCGAGTTTTCTCATCTACGGTTTTTATGATTACAGCACAATAGAGGGAAGGTGTTGTTCCGCCATGGGTGATAGAGCTGGGTACCGCGCCCGGGACTACTACAGAATAAGCTGGAACTCGGCCGTAATAGATTTTGTTCGTTTCTCGATCAATGATTTTGGTTGAGGCGCCAATAAAGACACCCATAGAAATTACGGAGCCTTCTTCTACAACTACACCTTCCACTATCTCGGAGCGCGCGCCAACAAAGCAGTTGTCTTCGATAATTACAGGGCCTGCTTGTAACGGTTCCAACACCCCTCCTAAGCCAGCCCCACCAGAAATATGGCAGTTTTTACCAACTTGTGCACATGACCCGACTGTTGCCCACGTATCTATCATTGTGCCTTGTTCAACATATGCGCCAAGATTGACAAAACTTGGCATTAAAACAACACTGGGCGCGATGTAGGCAGAGTACCTTACGATACAATTAGGCACTGCGCGAAAACCCGCAGTACGGAAGTTGCTTTCATTCCACCCACTGAACTTAGAGTCTACTTTGTCCCACCAGTTGGCTCCTCCTGGTCCACCTGTAATAGTGTACATTTCAGTTAAGCGGAAAGAGAGTAGAACCGATTTTTTGAGCCACTGATTTACGGTCCAATTACCTGTAGATTTTTTTTCAGCAACTCGTGCTTCGCCTGAGTCAAGCATTGCCAGAGAACTTTCAATGGCGTCGCGTGCCTCTCCTTGTGTTTCTGGATTGAGCTCTTCTCGTGCCTCCCAGGCGGCATCTATAGCTTTTTCCAATGAGGCCAATGTCATTATAAACATCCTTTAATAAAGTTTAAGAAGACAGTCCAGAAGATGAGCTAGCGTTGCGTGCCTGTCAATGGGCGCTAGGTATCAAGCACGCTATTGTGTCTCTGTAAGGCTGCACAGCCATGTAGTCAAATCATCAATAATATAATCAATATGGTTTTCGTAATCGGGTTTTGAGCCCAAATAATTATTACTTCGAATCCATACGCAAGTCATGCCTAATTGGTGCGCTGGTTTCAAATTCCAGGCTATGTCTTCAATCATTACTGAAGTTGGCGCATAAATGGCGTACTTTTTAACCAGTTTATCATAAATAACTGGTTCTGGTTTTGGCAGAAAATCAGAAGCCACGATATCAAACATTGTTTCAAAATGATCAAGTATGCCGAGCTTGGATAGAACATTTTTGGCGTGTTTTACTGACCCGTTGGTAAAAATTATTTTTCGCCCTGGCAATACAGTAAGTGCCTTATTGAATGCCAGGTTTGGGGAGATAGGACTAAGGTCAATGTCATGTACATATTCCAAATAATGATGTGGATCTATCCCGTGCTCAATCATTAGACCACGTAAAGTAGTCCCATGTTTCTTAAAAAAAGATTTTTGCAAATTGTATGCTGGTTCCCATTCAAGCGCTAGATACTCGCTAATATAGGTAGTAATATTGCGGTCAATTTGGTCGAACAGTCTACATGAGGCCGGGTAAAGCGTGTTATCAAGATCGAACAGCCAAGTTTCTTTACTCTCGAATTTTCGCCTAAGACTGTTGTTATTAGTGCCATCAGTTGTTTTCATGTCTTAATTACGAGGTTTTTTTGCTTGTTGGCAAGTATGATTTAGTAAATTGAGCTTATAACTAGTATCCCTATAAATATTTTTTCTGGAGGCTAGGAGCCTGTATGCGATGACAGGAAAGTCACGAAGTAAGGACGATAACCGGGCTGCTCTGCGCCTCCTTGAAGGTTTTCCAGGAGTGGCCATTTTAATCGACTCTAATGGGAAAATTGAAGCAAGGAATAGCCAGTCCGAAAGATTTGTTTCTCTATATTGCAATGGTGATTTGTGTGAGGTGGAGGCTTTAGTTGAGCAAGCGCGTTTAAATAGCTCCATTACCACTGGCGATATACTGGTACCGCTAGAAACAGGAACGGTTACGTTGCAGCTATTAATAGTCCCAGATGTAAAAAAAGGGTTTTTCCTATTATTAATTACAGACGAGGAAAATAATTGCACCGACACACAGACATTTTCCAGTTCTTACGAGCGTTATAAGGACCTAGTAGGGATCTCAAAAGACTTTTATTGGGAGACGGATACTAATGGGCGATTTATTTATGTTTCACCTCAAGGAGGGATAGGGTACCGGTCGGATGAACTGAAAAACATCAATGGAGATGATTTTGTTGTTGGAGAAATTTTTCCTAACTCATCACCCTTTACAAGTCAGCGGCCACTAGTAGATATAGACATGAGGTTTTATTCAAAGCATGGCGATATTATCTGCATGATTGTGTCTTGCGTACCGGTCTTTGACAAAAAGGATGGAAAATCACTCCACTGGAGTGGCGTGAGAGGAGTTTGCCGAGACGTTACGGGTGAGCGTAAGAGTGAGTTAGCACTAGCTAGCTTGAGGCATCGGGAAAAATTGCTTAATGAAATTATTGCCTCGGTGCGACACGAGGTTGAACCACAGAGTATGTTGGAGGTTGCAGTTTCCAACACGATGATGACCTTTAACGCGGCCGGATGTCGTATCTACCGGAGAATTGAGCGAGAAAACTTTCAGGTTGCCGCTGATTGTGGTGATTTGAAAAAGATAGATGATTTGGATGGAGCTATTGCTAACATAAAAGATACCTCAGATGTCAGTACATTGAAGTTAAAAAAGTGGCACGTACTGGTAGCAACCACACATTACCGTCAAGCAGTAAATGGTGCAGTATGTATATGGAAAAGTCATGAAAAGGACTGGAGCGAGGACGAATTTTGTTTGATTTCTGACCTAGCGAGCCAGCTTGGGATTACCAACGAGCAAGCAACAAATCATGAACGTATGCTAGCCTTATCACGAACTGACCCAATGACGGGACTTTTGAATCGGCGGTCTTTTCTAGAGGAAGAATTGCCGCGCCGTGTTACCCGGCTTCAACACAACCGCCACACTGCAGCGCTTTTTTATGTCGATATGGATAACTTTAAGTTAGTAAATGACATCCATGGACATCAGGTTGGTGACGATGCGATAATATATTTACGAGATATGTTAATGGATTTTACCCGACCTGCAGATGTAATTGCTCGGCTTGGTGGCGATGAATTTGCGATGTGGCTAGACGATATCTCGCCTGAAGTCTCGCAGGCGCGCGCAAATGATTTAATCGTAGCGAGTAAGTCTATGGAACAGTTCTCTGGCAAGCCGGAAAGTCCGCTGGGCATATCGGTAGGTGTGGCTGTTTACGAGCCGGATAAAAAAGAATCGCTAAATAATTTGCTCTCTCGTGCGGATAAAGCCATGTATAAGGCGAAAAGAAAAGGGAAGGGGGCTTTTCACATTGCTCGTCATTCAAGTATGAAAAAATAGATACTTCCTCGAAAACGCAACGCAAAAAGTACGGAGTGAGAATTAATTCCACTTAGTACCAGTTTAATATTGGATTGTGCTCACCTTTAGTCGATTGTTATTTGTGTTCCAGCTCCGCCAGTTGTAAACAGCTCCATTAGGACTGCATGCGGAACCCGGCCGTCTATTATGGTTGCTGCATTTACTCCATTTTTTATAACTTTAATACAGTTCTTGATTTTTGGTATCATGCCGCCTTGTATGGTTCCGTCAGAAATATAGTTTTCTGCTTTTGAGATTGTCATCGTTGGGATTAGTTTGCCTTCTTTGTCCATTACGCCTTGCACATCTGTTAACATATAGAGGCGTTTTGCACCTAAAGCACCGGCAATAGAACCCGCTACTGTATCAGCATTTATATTAAGTGTTTCTCCCTTTTTACTGCAGCCTACTGGTGCAATGACTGGCGTTATATTATTTTTTGCCAATGCATCAAGCACATGAGGGTTTATTTCCGCGGGCTCACCAACTAAACCGAGGTCGAGAGAATCGCCTAAAGTGGAATCAAGATTCTTGTGATTGAGTTTTAGCTTTTCGGCGAGGATTAGGTGCCCATCCTTACCACTTAGGCCTACGGCATATCCACCAGCACTATTTATGTCGGACACAATTTTTTTATTTATCGAACCGGTGAGTACCATTTCGATTATGTCAATGGTTTTTTCATCTGTAACGCGAAGCCCGTCAATAAACTGACTTTGTATTCCAAGTTTATCCAACATTGAACCGATTTGAGGACCGCCACCATGAACGATTACTGGGTTAAGACCGACTTGTCGTAACAAAACCATATCGCGAGCAAACAATTCTGCGAGGCTATTGTTGCTCATGGCATTCCCGCCATATTTGATTACTACCGTCTCTCCAGCAAATCGGCGCATATAAGGGAGTGCTTCTGAGAGCACTTTGGCTTGCTGCAACACTTCAGGGTTTTGGCCCGTATTTTCATTTGTATCATCCATGTTGTGACACTAACCTAGTTTTCGCGACCTTGCCAGTATCGCGATTGTTGTGCGGAGTTCAGGAATCCCATCCCCATTATTAGAACTAGTCACTGCAACATCACGATGCGCGGCACTGTGCTTCGATAACTCATCCTTGCATGCGGCAACTAGAGATTTCAATGACTCCACTCTAACTTTGTCAGATTTAGTAAAAACTACTTGATAAATTTGCGCCATATCATCGAGCGATTCAAAAAGATTTCTATCAGATTTCTTGAACCCATGACGGGCATCAACTAACACAAAAGTACGAGATAAGTTTGCCCGGCTCTTAAGGTAAGAGTTAACTAGTGCCGTCCAACGCCTTATATGAGACTTAGGCACGCGGGCATAACCGTATCCAGGAAGGTCAGCAATTATTAGGCGGTCAGATATATTGAACAAGTTAATGTGCTGAGTACGACCAGGTGTCTTAGAAGTTCGTGCAAGTGCTTTAGCTCCCATAATCGCATTAATAAGGCTTGATTTTCCGACATTCGATCGACCAGCGAAAGCAACTTCTGGCAAATCAGTGTTCGGTAGTTGATAAACCGTATTACAACTTTTTATGAACTGGCTTGGCGTACCGAACAATAGAGACCCTGCCCCTTCTTTTTTAAGCGTAATTTCGGCCATAACCCGCTGTTCTCGCTAGTACCTGATCCTATTTTATTGCAAAGCTTGTTTTCCAGTTAAACCCATACGTCGCATGATCACCCATTGCTGCAAGATCGAAAGCAAGTTATTCCAGGCCCAATATATTACGAGGCCGGCTGGGAATTGCGCCAATAGGAAGGTAAAGAATAGTGGCAAGAACATGAAAATTTTAGCTTGGACGGGATCAGCGGGCTGGGGATTTAATTTTTGTTGAAGATACATAGTGGCACCCATTATTAGCGGCCAGACACCGATCATTAAAAATTCTGGGGGTGACCATGGTATGATTCCAAACAGATTAAACATCGTTGTTGGGTCGGGTGCTGATAGGTCTAAAATCCAGCCAAAGAACGGAGCATGTCGCATCTCTATCGTAACAAAAAGTACTTTGTAGAGGGCGAAAAATACAGGAATTTGAACTAAAATTGGGAGACAACCAGAAGCTGGATTAACTTTTTCTTTTTTATACAAATCCATCATTTCCTGGTTCATCTTCATTTTGTCATCGCCGTGACGCTCACGGAGCTTCATAATTTTAGGTTGGAGTTTTTTCATCTTGCTCATTGAGGCATATGACTTATTCGCAAGTGGAAAAAATAAAAGTTTGATGCATACAGTCAGTAATAAAATAGAAACACCAAGGTTGAGTACGTGATTATTTATCCATAGTAGCGCATAAAAAATTGGTTTGGTCAGGAAGTAGAACCAGCCAAAATCAATGGCAAGGTCAAAGCGTTTAACGCCAAGACTTTCCTCGTAAGAATCAAGAAGGCGTACCTCTTTGGCGCCAACGAAAAGGTGATTTACCGCTCTTGCGGTCACGCCTGCCGCGACGGTCTGTAAGGGGCTAACGTAATCGATTTGGTAAGTATCTATATCGTTTTGTTTAGAGTAAATGAAACGGGTATTGTTTGTCGAATTTTGATCGGGGACAAGTGCGGCTAACCAGTACTTGTCAGTGATGCCAATCCAGCCTCCGACTGAAGCCTGTTTAATTTGGCCAGACTCCTGGATGTCGTCGTAGTCTATCTCAGTGAGGGTATCATTAAATACCCCTAGGAGGCCTTCATGGAGAATGTAGAAACCTGTCGTTTCGGGTGTGCCACGTCGCGAAACCAAGCCATAAGCATTGAGTGTTTTTGGGTCTTTATTGGAGCCACGCACTTCCTGCGTAATTGTAAACATATAGTTTGCATCAATGGAATACGTTCGTTTGAAAACGAGGCCTTCCCCGTTATTCCAGCTCAGCGTTACGGGCCTCTCTGGGGACATTACTCTGGAGTCTGATTGCCATATTGTTTCTTCATTTGGTACGGAAAATTTTCCATTTGGCACCCAACCGAACTGTGCATAGTAGGCATTATTCATGTCCTTCGGCGTAAAGATAATGATTTCATCACTTTTTGGATCGAGGGTCTCTCGGTAATTCGTTAAGAGCAAGTCGTCAATTATACCCCCCTTAAGTGCAATAGAGCCTCTTAGGCGTGGTGTATCGATTCTTATGCGGCCGCCTTTTGAAATTACGGTGGATCGCGTTTTGGCAGTATTATCTTGTATTACGCTGCCTGGAGGGATTGGGATAGCAGGGTTTAATTTGCGGCTTTGTAAATTGCTTGCAGGTGCAGGGATGTTACTTGTTGAAGATGCATTGGGCGGTTGTTTTGCTTGTTTCTGCTCGGCTGTTTCTTGCGTTCCAGGAGGGGGAGCTGGTCGCGTAAGTTTAAAAAAGAAATCCGACACCAAGAGGATCGCAACGGAGAGCACAACTGCTAGAATTAGGTTGCGGTTTTCGATCATGACCGGTTTCCGCCTTTCGGGGGAGACGCTGCAGATAAATTACTGGAAGCTAGCTTAAATAATTTATCACCACTATGCCTGGCTGGAACGGTATCAACACCGTAGGCAGCCCAAGGATGGCAACGGCAAATTCGCTTTATGGTGAGCCACAAGCCTCTGTAGGGACCGTGGCGCATAATAGCCTCAATACCGTATGCGGAACAGGTCGGAAGATAGCGGCAGTTGTGTCCGAGAAATGGCGCAAAAAAAAGTCGGTACAATTGGATAAGTCCCTGCAATATGAGGCTTATGCTGGTAGATATAAATTTATATGGAGTGTTAAATATTTTCCCAAGTTTGTCTCCATTTAGTCCTTATAGCAATCCAGCTTTTGTAATGCTTTTTTTAAGTCTTGAACCAATAATCTAAAAGGACGGGTTCGTGTTGCAAAACGTCCAATAATAACAAAGTCCGCACTCGAGCAGGCATGCTCTGGCATGACTTCATGCGCAACAGCCCTCAAACGGCGCTTTACTCTGTTCCGGTTGACCGCATTACCGACCTTACGGGAGACCGTGTACCCTATTCTAGGGCTATGCACCAGGCTGTGTCGCACAGCTCTATCCTTTTTTTTGAATTTAACCGATTGACGCATCTGAAGCACCAGGCCGGGAGCGGCGCACTTAAGACCACCTCTTGCAACATATAAAAATTCCTGACGGCTTTTTAGTCGTGGTAAATCTGAACCTTTGATCGGCATGTTAATTCTCACGGGAGCCACCGTGAACTTGACCCCTAATTTTATGCAGACAGACGCTTGCGCCCCTTACGGCGACGCTCTGCAAGAATGCGTCGACCACCGACCGTCGACATGCGAGTACGAAAACCGTGACGGCGTTTACGAACTAATTTGCTGGGTTGGTATGTGCGTTTCAAGGGTTCTCTCCTTAGAGACTTCGCGAGGCTGTATAAGGGCTCAAAGGAGCGAAGTCAACGTTATCTAGAGCTTAAACATGCCCCTTAAACCTGTCTTTATAGTATACTATTTAAATATTACTTAGTGCGGTTTGAAAATATAACTGTATCAAATTCATTTAAATGCTTGAATCTGGTGCTTTCCAGGTTATGTCCCGTTAGCATCTAACTAATAAGGCGCATATCTGTAAATATATTGGATAGATTACAAGAGTGTTTATTGCAAGTTACTCTAAACTTTAAATGTTTTCGCCTTTTAAGAGGGTTTAAAGGAGATACTGTATATGCATGCGTCGGTAAAATGGGCTTTTATGTCGGTTTTTTTTATTTTTATTACATCAATTTTTGCACTTGGCCTTGACGGACAATGGGCCTTCGAAAACCTGAGAGAAGAGCGGGCCCGCCTCTTGCTATGGAAAAATGAAAACCGCCTCTTAGCTGGGATAATTTTTTTTTCTGTTTATGTTATTGCTGTAGTCGTTTGTTTTCCTGGTGCTGCTTGGATAACCCTCGGAGGGGGGTTTCTTTTTGGCACTATAACAGCCACGACTATTGTGGTTATTGCTGCTACAACGGGGGCAGTTATAGTCTTCTTAATTGCGCGGTACTGTCTGGCCGATTATCTCCATTCTAAGATGAGTTCATCTATATTAAAGTTGAAACTAGGGTTTCAACGTAATTCATTGAATTATATGATTTTTCTCCGTCTCATTCCCTTGTTCCCATTTTGGTTGGTGAATATTGTACCTGGATTATTAGATGTGCCATTACGGCAATATATCGTAGGCACATTTTTTGGAATTGTTCCCGGTTGTATTGTCTATTGCAGTGTTGGAAGCGGATTGGGAGAGTTATTTGATAGTGGGGGAGTTTTAGATCGGGAAAAAATTTTTCAGCCAAAAATTTTAGGCCCAATAATTGCCCTCGCGGTCTTTTCACTATTACCGATAGCATACAAATCGCTAAAAAACTCTACTCATGTGGCGAGAACAACGGATAAACACTACGGAAGTGATCAAAGATGAGAATTTTAGTTCCATAGAATAACCGTAGAATTTTAAAATGACTGTATACTTAATTTATCTAACATGGCCTGTGGAGATATCTGAATGGCAACCATCTGGGATCCTAAACAATATTTAAAGTTCGCAGCACCGCGCCTTCGGCCCGCTCTTGATTTGTTGGGACAGGTCTATCAAAGCGATGTAAAAACACTTTATGATCTTGGATCTGGAACGGGCAATTTAGTTCCGTTCTTTAGGGATAGGTGGCCAGAGGCCAGTATAATTGGAGTTGATAACTCGAAAAATATGCTTAGTGCGGCCCGGAAAGCCCATAGGGACGTAACTTGGATAGAGGCTGACATAGCAAGTTGGCAACCAGATGAAAGTGCGGATCTAATCTATTCAAACGCGGCTTTGCAATGGCTTCCTGAGCATGAGGTGCTATTTCCAAAACTATTAGGTTTCTTGAAGCCAAGTGGTGCTCTTGCTATTCAAATGCCTAGGAATCACTTGGCTCCATCTCATTCCTTAATAGAAGACGTTATTCACTCAAACGGCCTGGTGGACAAACTTCGAAATGCTGAAGCTCTACTTCCGGTATTAGATCCTGAAGTCTATTATAATATTTTAAGCCCTTTTGTTGGTGATTTAAATATTTGGGAGAGTGAATTTATCCAGATTCTTGATGGTGATAACGCCGTTGCAGAGTGGACCAAGGGCACAGCATTGAAACCCTACCTTGATATACTTTCAGAAGAAGAGCGGAAGGTGTTTTTTGATCAGTATTCGACTTTGGTTGCGCGGGCATATCCGGTGCGCCCTGATGGCAAAACATTGTTCCCATTTCGTCGTTTGTTCATCGTTGCTAGAATGTAATAGGATTTAAAACAAGGGAGTAAACATATTAATTACCAAGAGCCACTCCTTCTCGGCGTTTGTCGGCGCCGCCTCTTAGACCATCGGTGACAATCCTTATACCGTGAAGGCCACTTGCTCTGCTAATAAATTTAACTTTATGCCCAAGCTTTTTTAGACCGGGTTCCAGCAATTTTAATGAAGTTCCTTTCTCAAGCTCCATTACACTGTTACGGTTGACAAAAAAGGGCATATCAATTGCAGCCTGAATATCCTTTTTCCAATCAAGAGCAGCGACTAACGTTTTGACCACGTATCCTATAATTCGCGATCCTCCAGGAGAACCAATAGCCATAACCAGGCGGCCTTTATGGTCTAAGACTAGTGTTGGAGCCATAGAACTCCGTGGACGTTTCCATGGTGCTACGCTATTCGCAATCGGCTTGTTGGCGCGCACGGGCTGGAATGAAAAATCGGTAAGTTGGTTATTTAAAAGAAAGCCTCCAGTCATAAGGCGCGAGCCAAATGTAGTTTCTATGCTGCTTGTCATCGATACAGAATTACCCTCAGAATCGATAACACTGATGTGGGTTGTTGAAAGCCCTTTAGAAGTATTATCTGCTGAGTAGTTTAACGTGGGTAATTCTCCAGGTGCCCGTTTTGGGCCAGCCTTTTTTAATGAAATTAAATCAGCACGAGATTTTAAGTATCCCTTATCTATCATGCTATAAACGGGTACTGGGATAAAATCGCTATCAGCCAAGTAGGCGTTGCGGTCTGCGAATGCTAATGCACTGGCCTCTCCAACTAGGTGAATTGCCATCAAAGATGTCGGCTCAATTTTTTCGATTTCAAAGTTTTCAAGTATTCCGAATATCTGGGCGATAGCGATCCCTCCGGATGATGGCGGGCCCATGCCGCAAATTTGCCATTTCCGATAGTCCGTACAGATGGGAGAACGCTTGACGGCTCTGTAGGCAGCAATATCGGCAAGTGTCATGTGACCAGGGGGGTCTGAACCTACTACTGCAGCAACAATTCCTCTAGCAATAGGTCCACGGTAGAAGGCATCAGCTCCACCAGCTGCAACAGAACGGAAAGTTTTAGCTAATGCAGCGTTTTTTATAAGAGAGCCAACTGGTTTATTTTTTCCCTCTGATGAGTAGAAGTAACGTTTCGCTGAAGGGGTTTTGCGGAGAATTTTTTCTCGGCTTAAAAGATATGCTAGCCGATGGGAGATAGAAAAGCCCTCCTCGGCTAATTTTATTGCTGGATTGAAGAGGTTGTTCCACGGGAGTTCTCCGTGGTCACGATGGGCGAGTTCTAGCATTCGTAAAAGCCCTGGGACGCCAACGGAAATTCCACTTGTTGCGGCATCCAGAAAATTTAGAGGCTTGCCATCACGTAAAAACATCTTTGGATGTGCAGAGCGTGGCGCTACTTCGCGGCCGTCGTAACTTTCCACTTTTCCAGTTTTAGCATCGTAATGCATTAGGAAAGCACCTCCTCCAATGCCTGAAGATTGTGGTTCGACTAGAGTGAGGACTAGTTGTGCTGCGATTGCTGCATCTACTGCACTGCCGCCAATGTTCAATATTTCGGCTCCTGCCTTTGCCGCAAGTGGATTCGCAGCGGAAATCATGTATTTGGTCGCAGTACTGGTTATATTTCTCGAAGTTATAACAGAGCAGCCACTAGTGATTGAAACGATAATAATAGCGGCATAAATTTGCAGTATTACCGATTTTGAATTGAGTAGATTAATCATTAGTACCCACAATCTAGATATTCAGCCGATATTTAAAAATTTAAATCATAATTTTAAGAAAAAGGAGTATTTTATTATAATAGATGTAAGGCTGAATCGTTCATCAGTATATTCTGTTGGCTTACAAGGTTCATCACAACGTAGTGTCAGGGTTTTTGGTGGTTTCGTAAAAAGTTATAGGCGTTATAAAAGCTATGAAAATCGTAAGGACAATTTCGGATTTGCGTAAAATTACTAACGCTTGGCGACAGTCAGGAGCTAGCTTTAGTTTAGTGCCAACAATGGGAGGATTACACGAAGGGCACTTGTCTTTGGTTCGGGCAGCTGTTTCCAGAGCCGATAAGGTAGTGGTAACTATCTTTGTAAACCCCACGCAGTTTGCTCCCAACGAAGATTTTGCTGAATATCCACGGGACGAGGATGCAGATAGCAATTTGTTATTAGGTGTAGGAGCCGATCTTATTTTTGCTCCAACAGTTGAAGAAATGTATTCAGAAGAACAGAGGACTAAGGTACTTGTCGAAGGCCTTGGCGAAATTTTGGAGGGAGAGTTTCGGCCACATTTTTTCTGTGGAGTTGCGACCGTAGTTAGTAAACTATTAGTTCAGGCAATGCCCGACATAGCTATATTTGGGGAAAAAGATTATCAACAACTTTGTGTCATCCGTGCTATGGTACGCGATCTTAATTTTCCAACAAAAATTATTGCTGGTGAGACTGTGCGTGAGCCGGACGGTCTTGCGATGTCTTCACGTAACATTTTGCTTAACGAAGTTCAAAGAGCCATAGCCCCATCCTTAAGCCTTAGTTTGCGAGAGATAGGAGAAGTAGCGCGAGGCTGTGGCGATATTGCGGAAGCGTGTCATAAAGAGTCAAAAAAATTAACATTAGCCGGCTTTTCTTGTATCGATTATATTACATTCCGCGATGCAGAAACCCTGGAGCCTATGAAAATATTAGATCGTCCGGCTCGGGTATTAGGTGCCGCTTGGCTCGAAAAAGTTCGGTTAATAGATAATATTGGCCTAATCCCAGAATAATTCTATAAAAGTTTTTAGGTCTCTACAGAATAAAATTTGAGGGTGCATAGTTAACTATACTATTTTCCCAGTAAGCTAGGCTAAGTTCACACAGTTAATTTTTTGGCGGGAGATCAAGCCTGACGGCAATTCCATTTAGTTCCGGAGAAGAAGCGGGGTATTTTTCCATTACCAGGGGGTCATGCCCAGGAATTATATGGTCTTTTGTATCGGCTAGCTCATTCAGGCGATCATATCCATCAACCATATCTCCAACATTAAACACTATGGGAAACGGGTTTACTTGGCTCATATTAGCGTATAAATGGCTAGCATCAGACGCAAGGACTACCCAGCCGCGTTCGGTCCACACTCTTACCACTTGAAGTCCATCGGTATGTCCCCCAATGTGGTGCAAGGATATACCGGGAGCAAGATTTGCATCA
Organism: Magnetovibrio sp.; assembly: GCA_002721825.1. Lineage (GTDB taxonomy): Bacteria > Pseudomonadota > Alphaproteobacteria > Rhodospirillales > Casp-alpha2 > TMED8. The sequence goes on along the minus strand of PBLS01000001.1, from coordinate 8,907 downwards.
CCATTATGAAAGGTCACGCGACCTTTATATACACCGCGGATTACATCGATTACATCCTCAACATTGTACGCTGTAGAAAATACTGATTTAGTCATGTGTCGACCAGTCGAATAGGTTATTTCTCGTTCTTGAAGGTGAAAGTGAGCATTCGGGAAAAGGTTAAAGTTCCCCACATGATCGTAGTGCATATGAGTAATTATGACGTCTTTAACTCTTGCCGCATTTATCCCAATCATTTTTAAACCAATTGATGGGCAACGGATTAATTCCCGGTCACGCTTTTGTGCAGTTTCAGCACTAAACCCAATATCAACAACATAAGTTCTGGTTTTTGAAACTAAGGCCCAAACGAAAAAGTCCAATGGCATATCTACATTATGTAGATCGCCTGGATGGATCAGGTTTTCAGACCCTTTGCGGTCATGGTGAGCATATTTAATAGCATGAACAACATATGGCGTGATAGTTTCGCTCATTTTGCGCGTCTCACGCATTGATTGCGTGGATGGTCCATAGGGATAAACCACAGGCTTGAGCAAGTCGGGGTGTTGCCTCATTATTCGAATAAAGTAATAAGATTGTTTAGGCCTCGCTATTTTACCCTTCGAAAATATACTCAGGTCAATTTTAAGAGTAGTTCAACGGATATATAGGTGCACCTCGTTTGTCCGTGTGGTTGCCGAAGCTTTAGCCGCCACAGCAACGCGCGCAGGAGGGAGGCCCATTTCGATCAATGTGCGTAGTACCGCTTCAGCTTGCCTACGGGCTTTGTTAGAATTTAGCGCCACGCGTGCGGGGCCTCCAGCCGACGGAGCAACGGCAACCAGGTCAAAAACGGCATCTGGTCGCTTCTCGAGGACTCGACTTACTGCGTTATAAAGTGCCTGCTGATACGGTACGTCTTTGCGATCAAAGCGTATCACTACAAGTGGTCGGCGATTGGTTGTAGAACGCGGTGTCCCTGCCGAGACACGCGTTCCTTGGCCTGCGCTAGCCATAGCTACGTTCATTAAATTTCCGCCATATATTTCCCCAGATTTTATGCCGGCCGACATAAGGTTCAAATTCGCCTGTTCAGTTGTAACGTAATTAGTTTGCCGGCGGACATCGTCTGAAACTTCAGTAAGCAGTCTGTCTATCAATACGTCAGTGCGGTTCACTTCATCTTCAAGAATAGCAAGCTGCTGATGATCTTCATCAACGGCACCGGATATGGCAAATGCGGATTTTGCAGATTCAGAAAGGAATGCGGACATCGTTGAAGAGCTGCCAATAGAATTTGCTAGCGTATTCATTTCGGCAATATCTTCAGCTACGCGGCTTAGGTCGCCTTGAGCGCTCTTGAATTGTTGGACAAGAATAGGATTGCCTGGCGTTGTCCCGACTTGCAAACGTGCGTTAACAGCAGCAATAGTCCCGTGATACTGGCGCGAATTAGCAACTAACTGGCCACGCAATTTTTGTAGCTCTCCATTTTGTTGGGAGATGTTACCTTGTAGGCGATTTAATTCGCTTCGTAGTTCTACAACTTTTTTGCCTACGAATGTACCAGTTGGTGTGCCGGGCGTGACACCTGAAGGAACAAAGTTGCCAGAACCAAGCGGTGGTTGAGAGTTAGTTTCTTCGGCGGGACGCTCTATTTTAATTTCAGCTGTATTTTTACCAGTTAATACTTCTACAGGTTTTTCAGAACTAGCAGCGGAGTTTGCATCCGCAATTGGACTTTCCCCTGTAAGGGATGGCCATAGTGATTCTTCATAAAATGAGCACCCGGACAAAATCAGGGCGGAGCAAACGGTTAGCATCTGGAGTTCAAAATACTTCATTATACAAGACTGCCTTGCTTACTTTCATCTCTGCTCAGCTTTAATTTACAATAAAGCTTTAATTTGAATTAAGGAATTAAAATAATTACTCTTAAAAATCTACCTGTAAAATATTAACATAACGGAAATACTAGGCTTCTATCACAACGGTATACAATATTTGGAGCTGATATTACTCAAACGATGATGGTGGGACAAGTTTCTATTTTCGTTTAAGTCTTGACGCCATTGCTAGGATGCGCAAAGCAAATTTGGTTTTTGATGCTGATTTATTGCAGCCTTTATATCGCTGAGGGCGGCATCTTGCTATTAACCTTGTCCTTTAGTAGGGTCCGCGCGCATAGTAATTGGTTTTGCGCCCGTAGCTCAATTGGATAGAGCGTCTGACTACGGATCAGGAGGTTGGGAGTTCGAGTCTTCCCGGGCGCGCCATTATTTATTCAATAAAAACAATGGAGTAGGTTCATAATGCTGTCCACTTAGAAAAAATACATTGTGGATTGAGAGAGCATGATATGAGACGTTGTTTTGGTTAAAATAAGGAGAAGTTGAACGAAATAAGTATGAGGGATGAGTTTTGTCCGACCCTCCGCACCACCTTCCGTTGATATATTCTGCTTTCTAAATTCAGGATTAAAACTCCCTAAAACATGGGTACACCACAAATCCAGTAGAGGAAAAAAAATCGAAATTTAGAGATCATCAGCGGCATTATGAATATTCGGTACTGGCTTACCCCGATTTTTAGGGCACCAGGATAGTTCTCGGATAAAAGTTTAATGGTAGAAAATTGCATATTAGTGGTCAGTATTTCTGTCCAGTTAGCTGAGGATGGTAATAGTATTAATGCGAAATCGGTGCCTGGATTAGTTTAAATAGATTTTGGATATGTCGTGCCATCTACGATAAATGTAAGGGTTTACACGAATAGCGTGCGGACGCGTGGAGGGCGAAACTAGCTCTCACCAATAATTCTATCGCGAAGGAAAGTTCAATGCCCTGGCTAGAAATTCAGTTGGGCTCCCATTATGGCTGATCATTTTGCTCGATATCGCTTAGGATTTGATATAGGCGGTACGTTTACCGATTTTGTCCTTGTTGATCAAGATGCCCAAGCAGTACGTGTTCATAAATGTTTGACTACTCCGGAGGATCCTTCTGTCGGGGCGATTACGGGTATTGAGTCACTTTTGGTTGAATCCGACCTTACTTTGGCCAAAGTTGGCCACCTAGTGCATGGGACCACCTTGGTAACCAATGCTATAATTGAACGTCGCGGAGCTAAAGTGGGGTTGTTGACGACCCAGGGTTTTCGCGATGTTCTAGAAATGGGTAAACAGCAGCGGTATGATAAGCACGATCTTTTTCTAAAATTCCCAGAACCCCTGGTCCCGCGCGGTTTGCGCTGTGAGATTGACGAGCGAATAAGTCGCGATGGTGACATTGTTAAATCGATTGATGAACAAAAGTTGCGGGATCAAGTATCCAAATTAGTATCGGTTGGAGTTGAGGCTATAGCCGTGTGTTTTTTGCACGCGTATAAAAACCCAATGCACGAGCGGATAGCTCGCGATATTATTAAAGCGTTGTGCCCGGATATCTCGGTTTCGATTTCGAGCGAGGTGCAACCTGAAATTCGTGAGTATGACCGGATTTCGACAACCACAGCCAATGCTTACGTTCAGCCCCTAATGGAGCGCTATGTGCGCCATTTGGTAGAAGTCCTTAGTGAGAAAGGCTTTTTAGGGCGTTTTCACCTGACCCAATCATCGGGCGGCTTGGTTGCGCCGGAAGTGGCGATACGGTTCCCTATTCGTCTGCTTGAATCAGGACCAGCAGGCGGGGCCTTAGCAAGCGCCTATTTTGGCAAACGGGTTGGCATGACGGACGTAATTTCATTCGATATGGGAGGTACGACTGCTAAAGCTTGTCTTATACAGGATGGTAATGTTGCCATCGCACCTAAGATTGAGGCGGGACGGGTACATCGGTTTAAGGTCGGGAGTGGGCTTCCAATAAAAGCCCCGGTCGTCGATATGATCGAAGTAGGGTCGGGAGGAGGAAGTATTGCACGTGTCGACCAACTCGGCCTTCTGAAGGTGGAGCCGACCAGTGCCGGTGCGGACCCAGGTCCGGCGAGCTACGGACTTGGGGGGAAGGAGCCGACAGTAACTGATGCCAACCTTCTATTGGGTTATTTTAATGCCGACTTCTTCCTGGGTGGGCGCATGACCCTTAATATTTCAGCCGCTGAGTCGGCAGTTACTAGTGTGGCCAAATCACTTTCACTTTCGACCATTGAGGCCGCGTGGGGTATTCATGAGATCGTATGCGAGAACATGGCCGCTGCGGCGCGCGGGCATATTGTAGAGAAGGGGCGCGATCCTCGCCGTTATGCTGTCGTGGGCATGGGGGGCGCAGGTCCGGCTCATGTGGGCCGTGTTGGGCGTATACTAGGGGTTAAAGAGGTGATAATTCCACCCGCTACGGGGGCGGCTTCGGCCCTGGGCTTCTTGATAGCACCAATTAGCTTCGAGCGCCTTCGTTCGCAATCAGAACAATTAGACGCGCTCAACTATGATGCTGTAAACAGCTTACTTGCTGAGCTCGAGAGTGAGGGACGGGATCTGATCGTGGCGGCCGGTGTAGCGCCGGGAGATGTCAGTGTAACTCGTACGGCGGATATGCGGCTTTCCGGTCAAATGCACGAAATCACGATCACTTTGCCAAATGAGTTATTGGAACCTAAAAGGCTGCCCGAGATTAAAGCTGCATTCACAGAAGAATATACTCGGCGTTACACGCATCTTTATGATGGCGCACAGATTCAGGTTATGCATTGGCGTGTTTTGTGTTCGGGTCCAGAGCCGTCATTGGATGCCACACGCGATGCTGGCCATTCTAGGGGAGGTAGTGAGTTAAAGGGATCACGCCGCGCCTACTTTCCGGAAGTGGGCGGGTTTGTCGAGACGTCGGTATACGACCGTTACGCGATGGCACTTGGAATAGTAATTGAAGGGCCCGCCATAATAGAGGAATGGGAAGCATCGACAGTGGTCTCTCCAGGGGACGTTGTCACGGTCGATGAGTATGGTAACTTACGTCTCACAATTGATCATCATACCCGACTTGATACGGTGATTCCTAAGGGGATGTCGTTTGCTCAAGCTGTGACGCGGATTGAAAACGACCCTATTGGGCTTGAGATTATGTGGAGGCGACTGATTAATATAGCCGAAGAGTCATGGGATACGGTGATCCGAACAGCGTTTTCCTTAATTATTGGTGAGGCTCAAGATTTTGCCTGTGAGGTACTGGATGCGACTGGCAAGCAACTTGCGCATTCCAATCGAGCGATGCCATCTTTCAGTATAACGCTTCCCTTAGCCGTCAATGCTATGATTGAGAAATATCCAACCGATACGTTAAAGCCGGGAGATGTATTGATTACCAACGACCCGTGGATTTGTGCTGGACACCTTAACGACATTGCTATTGCGACGCCGGTTTTTCGCAATGGCCGCGTAGTTGCATTAGTAGGCTCAGTAGGCCATGTCACGGACATCGGGGGCGCTAAGGACCATCTTAATGCCCGCGAACTCTATGATGAGGGATTTCAGATTCCTCCTATGAAGATGTTCCGTGAAGGTCAGGTTAATGAGGACCTGATGCTATTGCTAAAAAGGAACGTGCGGGGTCCTGAACAGGTGCTCGGCGATCTGCATGCCCTAGTCTCGGCCAATGCTTCTGGAGCCCAACGGATACTAGAGTTTATGGATGAATACGGTTTGGAGGACCTTGAAGCCCTTACCGCGGTGGTTCAAAGCCGGGCTGAAAAGGCAATGCGGGATGCGGTCAAAAAATTGCCTGACGGGGTCTACAAAAATGAAATATGGGCTAGTGGACTTGGCCCAGCCGAGCCCTTCCCTGTTAAAATTACTATTCGTGGTGATGAAATAGAGGTGGATTATAAGGGCACGCCTCCGGAGCGGGAGTCGGGTGCCTCAAACTCCACGCTAAGTTTTACGGTCGCGTATACTTGTTACACCTTGAAGTGTATGTTAACGCCGGATGTGCCGAGTAATGCTGGTTGTTACCGGTTGTTTAATGTGAAGGCGCCAGAAGGGAGCCGATTGAACACAAGCAAGCCTAGGGCGGTGTACTTACGAACTCATACCACTTGGTACTGTCCTGCTAACATCCTATATGCTATGGCTGACGCGGCACCTAATTTAGTTCAGGCGTTCACCGGTTTCCCGTCCTCACAACTATTTTATGGTTTTGATGCGAACGGCCAAGTTTACGACGACCATCTTTTCCAAGGAGGCGGACAGGGTGCTTCGTCAAGCCAGGACGGGAAATCAGGGTTGTTGTTCCCTACTACTGCTGCCGATACCTCCGTCGAGCTGGCGGAGGCGCGCGCGCCAATTCTTGTGCTGATACGGCAGTATGTATCGAATTCTGGGGGTGCCGGGCGTTATCGTGGTGGGCTTGGCCAATTGATCCAATGCCGCAAACTTTATGACGATGGTACCGTCACTGATGTGCGGCTTTATCCGATAGGTGTAGGGATTGATACGCCGGGCCTCTTTAAGGGTAAATCAGGAGGGCCTACATGGGCACGTATTCTAGATTCTAAGGGTAGTCAACTTAATGATCTTGGCGTTGGTGGTATGTTTAGCCTGAGGAGTACTGAGCATATTGCTGATTTACTTCTAGCTGGCGGCTCAGGATATGGCGATCCTCTGGATAGACCTTATCGGGAAGTGCAGCGAGACTTGGATGGCGAATACGTGACCCCTGAGGGCGCTGAGCGAGATTATGGTTGCATTGTCGATCCCGATGGCCGGATCAATTCGGCGGCTAGTGACGCCCTTCGTAAGCAGCGGTGCGAGGTTAGGGGGGCAGTTAAGTAGTTTTTAAGTCGTATCAAGGCAATTAAAATTGGAGGCAGGACATTTCCAGATGATAGAAGTTTTTTAATTTTATTTAATTGGCCTGTCGTGCTTGAGATCTAATATTAATATTGGATAGGCTATTTTAATGCTTGTAAAACCGCCACTGTTTTTTTGGGAGCTATAATATGGTTGGGGAAACAACTCTTGAACAGATTGCCCACTGGGTGGTGCAGGCACCTGATAAGTGGCCTGACACATCAGTTACACCGGTTCTCCACGCTGTTACCGATACGGTTGCGTGTATGGTGTCGGGTTCGACCGATATGGCGGCAAAAGGGGTGCGAACCACGGTTAGCGCTTGGTCGGTGGATAATGGTGGTGCAACAATTGTTGGTAGCGAAGTCCGGGCGCCGTCGCCATTTGCCGCTTTTGCTAATGCGACCGCCGCGCATGCTCAGGATTTTGATGATAATTTTCTTGCGGCTTTGACCCATGCTTCGGCGGTATTAGTGCCAGCTTTACTGGCGTTGGGTGAAGAAATCGATGCTTCGGCATGTGATATCATAGACTCCTACCTAGTAGGGCTCGAATGCCATGCAGCTATAGGCCGCGGCGTCAATCGCTCTCATTACCTCAAAGGCTTTCACGCCACGGCTACAGTAGGTTGTATAGGGACGGCGGCAGCCTGTGCACGACTATTAAAGCTTGATGAAGCGCGCACGGTGCATGCGATGAGTTTAGGTACGTCGATGGCAGCTGGATTGAAAGGGCAATTTGGCTCCCAGGCCAAACCATTTCAGGCTGGGATGGCGGCACAAAATGGCATACTAGCAGCCCGCTTTGCACAGGATGGGGTCGAGGGACGAGCTGAAGTGCTTGATAATGATTATGGGTTTCTGAGGTTATTTGGTGGAGATGCGCCACCCGGCTGGGATTTTAGAAAATTTCCACTTGGGAAGCCTCATGTAATAGAGACTGTTGGATTAGCCCCAAAGATTCACCCGTGCTGCGGTTCGACACACAAGAGTATTGATAACTTATTTGATCTTAAGTCTAAGTATGAGTTTCAGCCAGACGAGGTGGAGAGCATGCACACTCTAGTCAATACTTCCAATCTATTAAACCTATGCTTTGATAACCCAAAGACTGATATGGAAGCGCGGTTTTCAATGCAATATTGTATGGCGGTAGCACTGAAAAAGGGGTTTCTCAGTCTGCAAGATTTCACAGCCGACGCTGTCCAGTGTCCGGAAATCCGTCAGCTTATTCCGCTGACGACGATGGACGCTACACCACCGGAGATGGAACTAGCGCCAGATAAGGAATATGCGCACGAACTAAAAGTAACCTTAAAAACGGGCGAGGTATTCAAAACGTCCCGTACGATAGCAAAGGGGACATTGGAGGATCCGCTATCGGAATATGAACGGCGTCGCAAATTTGATGATTGCTGTGTACCAGTTTTGGGCGAAATGTCCGCCGCTTTACTGTTCGAATACTGCAGTAGCTTTCGAAATTCCGTTGATCTACGCGCCTTTATGTCGGGCTTAATAGGATCGAGCGTGGATGCTTCGAAAGTAGCGTAGATGACGGATCACTTATATTGGGGGCACAAATCACATAACCTTGCGTTTAGGCTCGTGGCATCCAGGAAAGTTCGTATGTTATGTCAAACTTTTAAGAAGGTAGGAGCAAATGGCAAATAGCCCTAAAATAGCCATCTTAGGCCTTCACTTAGAAAGTAATCGTTTTGCGCCTACTGCATTTAAATCAGAGTTCATAGAACGGTGCTTATTATACGGTGATGAGTTGATGCTTGATTCGAGAAGTAAGCATCCAAAGGCGTGCGGAACTCTCACAGGTTTTGTGCTTGCAATGGACAAAATTGGATCATGGCAGCCAGCGCCTCTCGTTTATGCAGACGGTGGTGCTGCAGGACCTATTGATCATAAATTTTTCATTGAGCTAAAAGAGGACATGGCGTCGCGTTTGCGTGCTGCCTTACCTGTGGATGGGATTTTTTTTGCTCAGCATGGAGCTGCTTTATCAACGGAGAATTTGGATCCCGATGGGGAGCTATATGCGATGGCTCGTGATATCGTTGGACCAGAAATTCCAATCGTCTCAGTTCTCGATCTACACGCCATTATATCCGAAAGAATGGTAGCAATGACGGATGTCAT